>JALHNR010000054.1 GCA_022843525.1 Methylocystis sp.
GGTTTGGGGCAATTTCTTTTTTGGATGAGATCCAAATGCGTTATGTCCGCGCTTGTCGGGCATAACGTAGCCGCCCCTCCGCAAACAGCCGGGCCATGCCCGGCTGCAGCGCATGAAGGAGCGGCTTTTTGACAAGTGGAGAGGGAACCAGAATGACCGAAGCCGCCGACACCATGACGCTTGAGACGACGAAAGGGCCGGTCGTCATCAAATTTCGTCCGGACCTCGCGCCCAATCATGTCGCGCATATCAAGAAGCTTGTCTCGGAGGGCTTCTATGACGGCATCGTCTTCCATCGCGTGATCGACGGCTTCATGGCTCAGACCGGATGCCCGCGCGGCACGGGCACGGGCGGGTCGCAATATCCAGACCTCAAGGCCGAGTTCAACAGCGCGCCGCATGTGCGCGGAACTTGCTCGATGGCCCGCGCGCAAAGCCCCGACAGCGCCAATTCGCAGTTCTTCATCTGCTTCGACGACGCAGGCTTCCTTGACAACAAATATACCGTTTGGGGCGAAGTGATCTCCGGCATGGAGAATGTCGATAAGATTAAGCGCGGCGAACCGGTGAAAGATCCCGACAAGATCGTCAAGGCGACGTTGGGTTGATCGAGTAACGCTGCAGCGTCGAGCTTGCTGTTCAAGCATGCGCCCGCAGCCTTGGGCGCATGTGCAGTAAAGACCTGAGGTCGACGCGAGATTCGGAACTATCTCTCCAGACGCTGGTTGCAAAGTATCGCTCGCCGAGACGGGCGAGCGGAACAGTGGAGAGTATCCGATGAAATCGCTCAAGTTGTTGATCGCTACGGTAGCGGCGATCGCGCTTTCCGCCAGCGTGACAGCGAATGCGGCGCGCGATCGCACGAGCACGAGCAAGAGTCAGACTCAGTATCGCAGCAGCAATCAGTGGCAGGAGAAACAGGCCCTACCAGCCGCGGAGGATACGACATCTCGCAGCGGCTGGCGCGAAATGGGCCGCGACGACGACACTTCGCCGACTTGGCGAGGCAGCGCGGCGCGTGAACGGATGCGCGATCAGGACAGCCAGTCGGGCATGGACCGCACGGAGCGGCAGACGATCAGAGGCCGATCCGCTACTGAGACGCGGGAGCTGGATCAGCTCGGCTCAGCTCGCGTGATTTTCTACAGGCTTGGCCCTACCGACATGCGCATGTCGCAGCTGATCGGCAGCGACGTCCGTAATCTGGAAAATGACAACGTTGGCGAGATCGAGGACGTCATCTTCGACAACAACAGGAATTTGCGTGCCGTCATTGTCAGCGTCGGCGGATTCCTTGGCATCGGCGAGCGCCATATCGCGATTGACCCGTCATCCATGGTCGTTTCTCGGAACGAAGATGGCGACGTCCAAGCAGTCATGAACACGACCCGCGACGACCTGCGGAACGCTCCCGAATTCCGGTTTGACGAGCGTCGCCGGCGCGTCGGCGCAAGCCAGTAAGCCATCGCAGCGGCGCCGGTTCGTAATCGGCGCCGCTGTCCGTTCCTCGCCGTCGCACACTTGACCTGACGGAGCTTATGGTTTTTGCAAGCTCCGTATGCGCGTTGATCTCTTCGATTTCCACCTTCCTCAAGACAGGATCGCTCTGCGTCCGGCCCTTCCTCGCGACAGCGCGCGTCTGCTCGTCGTTCCGGCCGACGGATCCTTCCAGGACAGGATTGTTCGCGATTTACCGGATTGCCTTCGTCCGGGAGACGCGCTCGTCGTCAACGATTCACGCGTCATTCACGCGCGGCTTTCCGGTCGGCGCCTGCGCGGCGAATTGACCGCCAATGTCGAAGCGACGCTGATCGAGCGGCTGGACTCCTCCCGCTGGCGCGCGCTGATGCGCCCGGCCAAGAAGCTCGCGATCGGCGATCGCATAAGCTTTATGGGCCATGGAGGCGCAATCGACGCTCGCGTCGAAGCGAAAGGCGAAGACGGCGAGATCACTCTCGCCTTCGAGCTTTACGGACCGGCGTTGGACGAGGCGATCGAACTGTCGGGCGTCATGCCCCTGCCGCCCTATATCGCCGGCAAGCGTTCGGCCGACGCGCGTGACGAAACAGACTATCAGACGATCTTTGCGCGCGAAGCGGGAGCGGTCGCCGCCCCCACGGCGGGGCTGCATTTCACGCCGCAACTGCTGGCGGCGATCGAAGCGCGCGGCGTTCGCCTTTACCGCGTCACCCTGCATGTTGGCGCCGGCACCTTTCTTCCTGTGAAGGCGGAGGACACGGACCTGCACAGGATGCATGAGGAGTTCGCGCGACTTGACGCTGAAACGGCGCAGGCGCTGAACGGGGTGCGAGCGGGAGGCGGACGCATCGTCGCGGTCGGCACGACCGCGCTGCGCGTGCTGGAAAGCGCGGCCGACGACGCCGGTCGGATCCTACCTTATGCCGACCGCACCTCAATTTTCATCACGCCCGGCTACCGTTTCCGCGCTGTCGACATGCTGCTCACCAATTTCCATCTCCCGCGTTCGACGCTGTTCATGCTGGTCGCCGCATTCGCCGGCCTAGAGCGCATGAAGGCCGCCTATGCGCATGCCATCGAAAGCGGCTATCGCTTCTATTCCTACGGCGACGCGTGTCTGCTTCAGCGTTGCGAAACGTGAGCGCCGCCCGAGACGTGCGCATTGTAGCGCTGTGGCGCGACGATCCGAAAGAAGCGCCGATGACCATTGATGCGCGGATTGACGATGCGCGCATCGTTTCGACCTGGGATCTTTTCGGCGCATTTGCGCTCGACGCCGATGGCGTGCGTCCATTCGTTCTACGGCGCGACGGACGAATCGACTTCGGTCTTGGAGAGAGCTGGCGATCTGACCTGCGCGAGGCGACGATAATGGTCGGGTCAGAGTTCTCTGTGTGGTTCAATGAAAGCGACAGCGGCCGCTATCGCATCGTGAAGCTCGCCGTACTCGGCGCGAAGGACAATAAGTGACGCAGGCTTTTTCCTTTTCCGTTCTCGCGACCGACGGTCTTGCCCGCCAGGGCGAGGTTCAGACTCCGCGCGGAACAATCCGTACGCCCGCCTTCATGCCGGTCGGCACCGCGGCGACGGTGAAGGCGATGTTCGTTGAAGACGTACGCGCCGCGGGCGCCGACATTCTTCTCGGCAATGTCTACCATCTCATGCTGCGACCGGGCGCAGAGCGGATCGCTCGGCTGGGCGGACTGCATGAATTCATGCGCTGGCCCTTTCCGATCTTGACGGATTCCGGCGGCTTTCAGGTGATGTCGCTTGCGAAGCTGCGCAAGCTCGATGAAAGCGGCGTGATCTTCCAGTCGCATATCGACGGTTCGCGCCATCATCTTTCGCCCGAGCGCTCGATGGAAATTCAGGATCTCCTCGGCTCGGACATCCAGATGCAGCTCGACGAATGCGTGCGCCTGCCATGTTCCGAAAGCGAGGCCGAACGCGCCATGCGCCTTTCGCTGCGTTGGGCCGAGCGTTCACGTAAGGCGTTTTGTGAACGCCCCGGGCGGGCGGTGTTCGGCATTGTGCAAGGCGGCGAATCGAAGCGGCTTCGAATCGAAAGCGCCCAAGCGCTCGCCGGCATGGATTTCCACGGGATCGCCGTCGGCGGTCTGGCCGTCGGCGAACCTCAGGACGTGATGCTCGACATGCTTGAGACGACCGCCCCGCATTTGCCCGAATCAAAACCTCGTTATCTGATGGGCGTGGGCGCGCCTGACGACATCGTTCAGGCCGTCGCGCGGGGTATCGACATGTTTGATTGTGTGATGCCGACTCGCGCCGGCCGCCACGGCCTCGCCTATACGCGCCACGGACGGGTGACGTTGCGCAATGCGCGTCACGCCGAGGATCCGCGGCCGCTTGACGCGCAGTCATCCTGTCCGGCTGCGCGCGATTATTCGCGCGCCTATCTGCATCATCTCGTGAAGGCGGGGGAAATCCTCGGGATGATGCTGCTGACGCAGGCCAACGTCGCCTATTATCAGGAGCTGATGGCGGGCCTGCGCGCAGCCATCGGCGCCGGGCGCCTCGCCGACTTCATCGCCGAGACGCGCGCCAAATGGATCGAGGGCGAAAGCGCTTAAGTCACCTCAGCCGAGTTTACGGACCAGATAATATGGTTTACGAAAACAATATTCGGCGGGGGCGGAGCATGGGCCGCTACCATGAAGAGCTCACCAGAAGATTTTTGATCGGCGTTCGGCTGGAAGCGCCAGCAAATGCTCGTCGGCAGACGCATCTGCGACGCGAGAGCGTTCGCGCGCGCCCGTCAAAATCCAAACTGGCGTCGATGGAGAATGGGATGTCGCATCCTGGCGAAATTCTTGCCCGTCATCTGCAGGAGCTCGGATTGACGGCGTCGGATCTGGCGCGTGATATCGACGTGCCGGTGAATCGGGTCACCGCAATCATTAATGGCCAGCGGGGCGTCACCGCCGATACGGCGCTGCGACTCGGACACTGGTTTGGCGTCCAGCCCGAAGATTGGCTTGAGCTGCAGACGCAATATGAGCTTTCGCTGGCGCGCCGCGCGGCCGGAGCGAGGATCAAGTCGTTGCCGAGCCTCGCCGATCGTCAGCGCGACTGAAGCATGGGCGCAGTTCAAAAGCTCGCGGAAACGGAATTGTTTCACGACCTGCTTTGGTCCGCAGAATTCGGCGCGGCGACCCGCGCCGTTGTCGCTGACGGCGTTCCTTATTACATCAACGCCTTTTGGACCGCCGGGCAAAGGCGCGCGCATCCGCTGCATGAAATCAGCTATCGCGCCTGTTTCAAGCCGCAGCTTCCGGCCTTTTTCATCGATCGGCTCACGCAGCCGGGAGACGTCGTCTGCGATCCTTTCATGGGCCGCGGCACGACCATCCTGCAAGCGGCGCTGATGGGGCGGCGGCCCATCGGCTCCGACGCCAATCCGCTGTCGCTGCTGCTGACGCGCCCGCGGCTGCGGCCTCCTGCGCTTTGCGATATCGAGGCGCGGCTTGCGGCCGCGCCCTGGGGGCGCGGCGAGGTTGAACGCGAAGACCTTCTCGCTTTTTACCACGCTGAGACGCTGCGGCAGATATGCGCGCTGCGCCGCTATCTGCTGATCCGCGCAAATGATGGCCTGCTCGACGCCGTGGACAGCTGGATCCGCATGGTGGCGCTCAATCGACTGACCGGCCACTCGCCGGGATTCTTTTCAGTTTACACGATGCCGCCGAACCAGGCCGTGTCGGTTAAGGCGCAACTGAAGATCAATGCGCGTCGAGAACAAACGCCGCCCCGTCGGGACGTCGCCGAGCTGATTGCCAAGAAATCGCGCGCGCTTCTGGCGGAGGACGCGCCGGCTGCCTGCGACGCGCAACTCGTCGTGGCGAATGCCGCCTGTTTGGAGCATATCGCCGATGCGACGGTCGATCTCGTCGTCACATCGCCGCCCTTTCTCGACGTCGTCGACTATCGCGGCGACAATTGGCTGCGCAACTGGTTTGCGGGAATCGACGTCGAAAGCATTCGCCTCTCGCAGCTTCGCGCGCCGGAAGACTGGCGCGCGATGACTCGCGACGTTTTCCAAGAACTGGCGCGAGTCGTGAAGCCGGGCGGTCACGTCGCTTACGAGGTTGGCGAGGTCAGGGGCGGGGCGCTGCCGCTCGAACAGCTGGTCTGGCGCGCGCTCGACGATCTTCCGTTCGAGCGATTGGGCGTGCTCGTCAATGAGCAAAGCTTCACGAAGACCAGCAACTGCTGGGGCGTCGCCAATAATGTGAAGGGCGTCAACAGCAACCGAATCGTGATCGCGCGTCGTGTGTGACCTCGCATCAGCCGGCGCGCAGCAGGCGCACGGCGTCGTCGCGTTCGAAAAGGTAGAGCAGGGCGCGCAAGGCCTGGCCTCTGTCGCTCGCAAGCTCGGGATCGCGACGCAGAATCAATTCGGCGTCGTCGCGCGCCACGGCGAGGAGACGCGCGTGGGCGGAAAGGTCGGCGAGCCGAAAGCCCGGCAGACCCGCCTGCCGCACGCCAAGAATTTCGCCTTCGCCGCGCAGCCGGAGATCTTCTTCAGCGATGCGAAATCCGTCCTCGGTCTGGCGAATGATCATCAGCCGCGCCTTCGCCGCTTCGCTCAACGGGCCCTTATACACAAGCAGGCATGAGGAGCTTCCCGAGCCGCGCCCGACGCGTCCGCGCAGCTGATGCAGCTGCGCAAGGCCGAAGCGCTCGGCGTGTTCGATGACCATGATCGTCGCTTCCGGAACGTCGACGCCAACTTCGATGACCGTGGTCGCCACCAGAATTTTGACCTCGCCGCGCTGAAAGGCTTCCATCACCGCATCCTTCTCGCCGCCTTTCATTCGGCCGTGAACGAGGCCGACCGCCGCTCCAAAAAGCTTTGAGAGATCCGCATGGCGCGCTTGCGCTGCGGAGAGGTCCAGCTCCTCATTCTCCTCAACAAGCGGACAGACCCAATAGGCCCGCGCCCCCTCAGCCAAGGCGCGGCGCAGCCCCGCAATCACCTCGTCGATCCTTTCGGCTGGAAGCGCGCGCGTCGATATCGGCGTGCGGCCGGGCGGCTTTTCGTCGAGCGCCGAGCAATCCATGTCGCCGAAGGCGGTCAGCGCCAGCGTGCGCGGGATGGGCGTCGCGGTCATCACCAGCACGTCGACGGCGTCGCCTTTGGCGCCGAGCGCCAGCCGCTGCTCGACGCCGAAGCGATGCTGCTCGTCGACGACGGCGAGGCCGAGGTCGTGAAAAGCGAGATCGCTTTGCACGAGAGCATGCGTGCCGATGACGACGTCGACCTCCCCCGCGCCAATGGCGGCGTGGAGGGCTGCGCGTTCGCTTGGCTTGGCGCGGCCTGTCAGCAGCGCGACGCGCAGTCCCGCGGACTCGAGCGCTGGCGTGAGCCGATCATAGTGCTGCCGCGCGAGGATCTCGGTAGGGGCCATCAAGGCGCTTTGCCGGCCGCTCTCGGCCACGCTCGCCATGGCGAGCGCCGCGACGACAGTTTTGCCGGATCCGACGTCGCCCTGAACGAGCCGCAGCATGCGCTGTTCCGACGCAAGATCGGCGCGGATTTCATCAAGCGTGCGCTGCTGCGCGCGCGTCAGGCGAAACGGCAGAGCGGATTCGATCGCTCGGGCGTAGCGGCCGTCGCCCTTGTGCGCGCGACCCGGCGGGCGACGCATCTTGGCGCGGATGAGGCGCAGCGCGAGCTGGCTCGCGAGCAATTCATCGAGCGCGAGACGCTGACGGGCAGGATGCTGCGCCGAGAGCGCATCGGCGCTTGCCGGCCGGTGCGCCGCGCGCAGCGCGTCTGCAAAGGCGGGAAGTTTGTTGGCGGCGAGAACGCTGGCGTCCTGCCATTCCGGAAGGTTTGGCAGGCGCGTCAGCGCTTCTTCCGTCGCGCGCAAAACGTAACGCGCCTGCAGGCCCTCGGTGAGGCCATAGACGGCCTCAAATGCGGGGAGCTTCGCCAGTCCGGCTTCATCGAGCACGCGGTCCGGATGCACGATCTGGCGGCGCCCGTCATAAAGCTCGATGCGCCCGGAAATCCAGCGCGTCGCTCCAAGCGGCAGGCTGCGTTCGATCCAGTCGGGGTTGGCGAGAAAGAACACGAGTTCGACGTCGCCAGTGTCATCCTCGACAAGCACGCGATAGGGCGATTTCGAATATCGGCCCTGAGGGCGACGATGCTCGGTGACGCACGCCTTCAACACGACCATCGTCTCGAGCGGCGCGGCGGCGATCGTGGGCCGCACGCTGCGGTCGATGACGGTCGACGGAAGATGGAAAAGCAGATCGACGAGGCGCGCTTCCGTCCCCGGCTTGGCGAGCAGCCGGTCGAACAGCCTGGCGGTTTTCGGTCCAACGCCAGGCAGTGCGGCGACGCGACCGAAGAAGGGGTCGAGCAGGGAAGGACGCATGAAGTTCAGTTCAGCTCGCCGGCGCGGAACAGGTCACTTGATCTCGACATCATAGCTCGGCGCCCCGTCCGCGCCGTTGTAAGTGAAATGCCACCACTCGCGCGGAAAATTTTCAAAGCCGTGGCGGCGCATCAGCGCCACGAGCGCGTCGCGATGCGCCCGCGCCGTCTTTGAGGTTTTGGCTTTCGTCCATGAGCGCGTGTCGAAAAAATCGAACGGCGTGCCGAAATCCCAGCCTTTGACGCCGATATCGACGGCCAATCCCGTCGAATGAGTGGAGTGTTCGGCGATATAGCCCTCGGGAAACAGCGAACTCTTGGCGAGGCGCGGATAATGTTCGGTCTTCGTCGACTGGTCGGCGTTGCGCGACCAGTCGACGAAGGCCGAAACGGCGCGCAGCGGTCGGTAGCAGTCGTAGACGACGAGCGAAATCCCGCGAGCGCGCGCATCCTTCTGCGCGGCGGCCAGCGCTTTGGCGGCCTCAGTGCGCAGCCAGCATTGCGGCGCGTCATAGCCGGGCACCGGAGCGCCGGTGAAATTATCGGCGCCGGCATAGCGCATCTCCTGAACGATGGTCGGCGCAACGTCAGCAAGACGCGCGAAGCCTGGCGGCGGCTCGCCAGCGTGCGCATATGGCGCGGAAAGCGCCCCAATAAGAAAAAACATTACCCTGCGCATGGCGGCTCCACGTGCGTTGGCGCAATTCGCTGCTTCCGAACCCCGACTATAAGTCTTTCCAACGCAATCGGGAGGCCTTTGATGTCCGAGAAACTCGCGCCCTTCGCCGGCCTCACTCTCGCCGCTCTCGCCGCCGCGATCGCATGGGGCGCGACGGCGCTCGCTGGCGATCGTTGCACGGCGACGGGCCCCATGGGCGCGTCGATCGCCCTCCACGATCAGCGCAAGACCGTCATCGGCGCCATCGAAGAGGGGAACGCTATTATCGTGCAGCGCTATGGCGAGGACGATCACGGTAAGCCCTGGGCCTATGTGGCGAGCCCCGGCGGCAAGCGGCTCGGTTGGCTCTATCGCGAATTCATTCGCTGCAGCTAAGACCGCCGCTTCGGCCGGCTATCCCTTCGCCTTGGCGAGGCCGCCATGCGCCGCCGACCAGGCGACGGGATCGGCGATGAAGGCTTCGACTTCATTGAGCGCGTCATCGGGGAAATATTTGTGCTCGCGGGCCACGGCGAGCACGTCGCGCCAGGTTGCGAGCGCATGCAGGCTGATGCCGAGCGCCGCCAGCTCCTCGCGCGCGCCAGCGAATATATCGTAGAAGAAGAACACGAAGACGTGATCGCAGCGCTGCCCCGAGTCGCGCAGCGCCTGCACGAAGTCCTTCTTCGAGCCGCCGTCCGTCGCCAAATCCTCGACCAGTAGGGCGCGGCCGCCCTCAATCACATCGCCTTCGATGCGGGCGTTACGGCCGAAGCCCTTGGGCTTCTTGCGCACATATTGCATCGGCAGCATGAGGCTGTCGGCGATCCAGGCCGCGAAGGGAATGCCGGCGGTCTCGCCGCCCGCCACGACGTCGAGCGATTCATATCCGATGTCGCGCTCGATCGTCCGCGTTGCAAAATCGACGAGGCGCCGCCGCAGCCGCGGAAAGGCGATGATCTTGCGCATGTCGATGTAGACCGGCGACGCCCAGCCGGCGGTGGTTATGAAAGGCTTATCGACGTTCACGAGCACCGCTTGCACTTCGATCAGCGCCTTGGCGGTTTCTCGCGCGGCGGTTTGGCGGTCGTTCGACATGGATGCGGCGTGCCCTTCTTAGAAAAAACGCCGCGCAGCCATAGCCTATTTCGCGCCGCCGCGCTCGGTGGACTGACCGAAAAGTATTTCGCGCTCCAGCGCCGTAAAATCGAGACGCGACCGCTCATAAGGCGCGCCCGCCGCATAGGCGCGGATCACCGCCGGCCGGGAATGGATCGCCTCGAACCAGCGCTTGAGATGCGGGAAGTCGTCCAGATCCTGGCCCTGATCCTCATGCGGAACGATCCAGGGATAACAGGCGATGTCGGCGATCGAATATTCGCCGGCGAGAAAAGGCGTCTTGGCGAGCTGACCGTCCATGACGCCATAGAGCCGGCCGGTCTCGTTACGGTAGCGTTCGATCGCGTAGGGAATTTTCGCCGGGGCGTATTTGGCGAAGTGGTGGTTTTGACCGGCCATCGGGCCAAGCCCGCCGACCTGCCAGAACAGCCACTGCAGCGTTCGCGCGCGCGCATGGAGGTCCGCGGGAAGAAGTCGTCCGGTCTTCTCGGCAAGGTAGACGAGGATCGCGCCCGATTCGAAGAGCGCGACGGGAGCGCCGCCATCCGCCGTCTCGCGGTCGACGATGGCCGGCATGCGATTGTTCGGAGAAATCGCGAGAAACTCAGGCTTGAATTGGTCCCCTTTGGTGATGTCGACGGGCTTGATCCGATAAGCGAGTCCCGCTTCCTCGAGAAAAATCGTGACTTTGTGGCCGTTGGGGGTCGGCCAATAATGAAGATCGATCATGGACGCATGTCCGACGGGAGACCAGACTCTGTTGTAAGCCCTCGCGTCGCAAGATCAATCGCTCAGGTCATGCTAGGCTGGGACCCGGGAGTGGATCGCCATGTTGATCAGATATTCGAAGATCATGCTGACGGCGGCGCTCGGCGCGCTCATTCTGCTCGTCGCCATCAACAATGTCACGGACTACGACACGAATTTCGACATTGTCAGCCGTGTGATGTCGATGGCCCAAGTGCCGGCCGGCAGCCCGCTGGAGTGGCGCGCCGTCGCCAGCCCCGCACTGCATCGGATGTTTTACGCCTTCATCATCGCGGTGGAATTCGCCGCCGGCGCGCTCATTCTGGCGGGCGTGTGGCGGCTGTTGCTGAGGCGCAAGGCGGAGGCGGCCCGGTTCAACGCCGCGAAGGATGTCGCGATTGCGGGTCTTGCGCTCGCCGTCGGCCTTTACCTGTTCGGCTTCATGGCCGTTGGCGGGGAATGGTTCCAGATGTGGCGGTCCTGGCCAGACGCCGAGCAAGCCGCGTTCCGCTTCATCGGCTGCGCGGCGCTGGTGTTGCTGTTTCTGGGTCAGCGCGACGATTAACCCGTCACAGCCGCTTCAGCATATTGTATCCGATCAGGCCGCCAAGTCCCGCCCCGACGACTGCGATGAGCGGGCCGCCGATCGCGACGCCCGTCAGACCGCCGAGAACGGCGCCGACGCCGCCGAAAAGATATTTGTTCTTTTTAACAGTGGGGTTGTCGTCGGTCAGTTGCTTTTGAAGATTTTCGTCATCAGCCATTGCAAAGTCCTCGGGAAAGAGCCGCACTGGCGAATTAAGCAGAGCCGCGTTGAATTCAAGAGCGGTCCGGAGAACGTCAGGGAGTAGCGATTCGGTCACGGCGACGGATCGGCGGCGGCGACCCGGAGGCGTTGACGTTGCGGACTAATCTGGCCGCGCCAAACTCTCCTGCGCCGTCGCCCCCAGCTGCAAGCTGATCCCCTGCATCTTGAGATGAGCCCAGTTCTTAAGGTCTTTCACCGTGAAGCCTTTCAGGAATGGATTTCCATTAACGATCTTTTCGCGGGTTTTGCCGGGCTGTCCGTCGACGCTGGCGATCACCGTCGCCGCGTCCACTTCTTCCGGCGCGGACAGGATCGCCGCCGCGCCGCCCGGCCCGGCGAAATGCGCCAGATAAAGCGCGCCGGGCGTGACCGGCAGACCCTTTTTCATCAGGATCGACGTGTTTTGCTCGACATAGCGCGCCGTCATTTCTCGAGAGAGATCAGGGTCCTTGCGCAAGTCGAGAAGCTCTTTGTCGCTCAGAGCGCCGGCGAGGTCTGGACGATGTTTCTTGATCAACGCCATCCATGTGGCGTTGATGAACTGTCCCAGTCCGGCTGCGGAAGAAAATTTGTTTCTAGCGTCCGGATTTCCCTGTGACTCGGAAATGGTGATTCTGTCGACCAGAGCCTTGAGCGACGAGGCGGCCTGATCGGGAAAAACTGGAAATTGAACGTCGTGGAAGTGCAGTTTCAGTCCGAAGCCGACGGCGAAGATCAGCATTAGGGCGACCGGAGAAACACGCGTGCTGTGTTCGTCGCCGGCCGGCCTGCGCGCGGTGCGAGCCTCCTCCCTGTAAGGCGCGGTCAGGCTGATATATTCGGCAGTCTGCGGCTGTAACTGAGTGTTTTTGAGGGAGGACAGAACACTTTGCAGCGTCTGGTCGTCGAACCCCAGATTGATCCTGATCTCGATCTTTCTTCCTGCGTCTGAACTCTCGCTGTCAGAAACCAATGTCGCGTGTTCGCACGCCGAAATTTTTACTGCGGCTTCGGCCCCCGCGCGAGCTGGCGTAGCTTTGTCCTCGCGCGCGCGCGTAACCGCTTCTTCGGAGGTCTCAGTTGAAGAGCTTGCCTCGTCCATCAGCTCACTCCTCGCTTATGTGGCGAATATCCAGTGGCAGACGAAGGGAGCAGCATCCTGTTATCAAATTGTAAACGATGCTTCAGAGAACGCGCTTGCGCTTGTGTCGGAAAGGCGCCGAGCCTCGGCGCCTTGAAAATCGCCTTAATCTTCTGACGCCAGCTTCGAGCCTGTGCGTGATTAAGGAAGGTCGGCTTTTCAAATTCGCGAGAGGGCCGGGAGCCCTCATGAAGAAGCCTTTTTTCCCCAAGAACGAATGATTTCCCTCCCGATCAAATCTATTTCCTGACTCATGGTTTGCGAATTCTTGGCGTGGCCGAGGCGCCAAGTCGCGCAGGCCGTTAATCCATTCTCAAGCAATCGGCGTGAGGCTCAAAAATCTTGCATCGCATTCGAAGCTTGCCCATGACCGAGCAAACGGGATTCTCCGCCCTCGACCTCACCCCAGCCGCGCTTCATGCGGCTGAGGGTCCGGAGCTGAAAGTCGGGTCTGAGGACGCGGCGATCTCCGCAGGTGTGTCTGATCATTCCAAGGCGACTGTCGCGCAACGCCTGCTGCCGGCGTTCAAAAGCGCTTTCATCCACGGCTCGCGGCTTCTTTGGGCTGCGTTGCTCTATGGCGCCGCCGCACTCGCCGGCTGGCTCATCGCCGAGGCAGCCTGGCCGACGGTCTCCGCCTTGCCGGATCTCGTCCGCACGATGGCGACGCAGGAAAACGCCGAGCGCGCCGCCGCTCTGCGAACCGCGCAAAAGACGGAGGAGGACATTCGTGCGCTTCGCGCTGAGATGGAGGCGATGCGATCTTCGATGCAAGCGGCGTCTCCGGGCGCCGACGCTGTCGACACTCTCGGCAAACGTATCGACGCGATGAAGACGGAAACGAATTCCGCGATCGGCGCGCTGTCAGGTCAGGTCGAGGGACTGCGGCGCGACGCAGCCGCCAAGCCTGCGCCGACAGGCGCGCCCTCGGAGCAAGCCGGCGCGCGTTCGCCGCGAAGCGAATACGTCATCCTCGAACAAGGCGCGTCGCGGCGGCCGACCGTCTCTGCGACGGTGAAAGTCGGCGAGGGACTGCGGCGTCCCAAAATACGTCGCGGGGACGCGTTCGAGCCGGCAAGATATCCGGAGGCGCCTGGCGCGCCGCGCCCGCTCGGCGCCTACGGGCGGTAGGACCTTGGCGTCCACGCGGTTCCGTCAATGACCCAGCGATAGGTGCGATATACGGAAGATGCTGGAGACGAGTTTTATCAGGATTCCAACGAGCCCTGAGCCGCCATAAAAATCGCCTTTGTTGAGTTGGATAAAAACATGGGCCGGCGCGTCAGATTCATTGGTCGCTTCGCACACAAAGAATCCCTCACGGGCGCGTATCGATTCAAAGAGGATTTTCGTGGCGGCGGCGCACTCACGCAGTCGCGCGCGGATCGAACTATCGCGGCTCGTCTTTGCATCCGCCGAAATGCCACTCGCTCGAGAACGACCATGTTGTGATGTGGCGGCCTCGCGATCCTCAGGATGCGCTTGGCTGGTCGGCCGCAGTTTGGAAACGACATTGGCGGTCGTCGCAATGACGTTTCCAAGCGCGTAGTCCCGACTCTCGCCGGGCTCAATCCGTTCGCACCAGATCATCGTCTTGCCGGCAAGACATAAGATCGCGGGCGTCGAGGAATCGTCGACAGGGCGTGTTCTGTAAACATAAGGCGCTCGCGCCCAACTCATGGTCGATGCGTCACAGGGAACGGATTCAATCACGACATTGGCGGATGAACAAAGATAGGCAGGCTGGAGAAACAGGAGCGGGAGCGAATTGTCGCCTGCAAGTTTCGTCAGATCGATTTTCTCGACGACATTGCCTTCGCCAGCGGTCAGCAAAATCTCTCTTTGCTTCTCCGAAGTGGCGATCCGATTGAGTTTCACGTCTCCGCCGCCAAAGCACACGTAAAGAAACGTGGCGAACTCATTAACGATCCAGGAGCGTTTCGGTACGAAATGAGGCGTTTGGCGCGGAATGGTGCGTGTTCCGGGCCACCGGCAAACAGACCTGCTTGGCCGATCGAAAAAGGACGTCTCGGGACCGAGCGTCACCACGACCCCCTCGCGTGCGCCCAACAAGCGAAAGTCGCTTTCCCCTTTCCGGAGCGAGATCTGTTCGGGACTGGAAAATGGGTTGCGCATAAATGTGCGAAACCCGAGATCGATAAAGTCGATGGGCGTCATGTACATGCGCAAAATCCCTCAGCCAAGCTTTGAAGCATCTTAGGGAGATCGTCGCTTCGATTGATCGAAAGCTTACGTTCGCGTTTGCGGGAAGCGAGCGTCCCTAT
>JALHNR010000055.1 GCA_022843525.1 Methylocystis sp.
ACTTCGGCGTTTGAATCTCGACACATTCGCCCGAGCCACTGGGAGTCGATCCGTTGCGCGACGATGCGCCGGACTTCCACTTCCGGGTCATCGAACATCATCACCAGCAGCGCCGGCGCGACCTTTCGCGCGATCACGATCCGCACGTAATAATCCTCATCCTGCATCATCGGCAGAAGATCGGGGTCGTCGAGCAGAGTGGCGACACGAATACGCACTTCGCGATGCGGATCATTGCGCAATTCGCATTGATAACGCGCAGGCAATCGGCGCACCGCTTCCCAGCGCACCGTTTCATCGGGATCCGACAATAAGCGCGGCAACAGGAAAGGATTGGCGAATTTCGCCGCTATGGCCCGCACTTCAAAATGTGGATGCCCGAGATAGCCGTCGGCGAGTTCGGGATTCCAAGCGAAGAAGCGATCGATGCGCCGCGCATATCGGTCGTGCACGCAAGCTTTGCGCAATTCGCACCGCCCCGCGGCCAGCAGGTCCCGATGCGCGCAGTTCGCACAATCGATATCCAGACCGCGCCAGTCGCGCGCTTCGTCGATCTCACGCGTCATCGTCAAAGCCGATTCTGTCTAGAACGCCAAGAAGAACCTTGGCGCCGATCTTGTCCGTTGGGTCGAGTTCGAGAAGCTTGGCGATGGCGACCCGGCTTTCCTCGAACGCGCCAAGACGCATCTGCAAATAGGCGTAGCCCTTCAACGTAAAGAGAAAGAAGCGCGGCAGAATTTCGTCGTAGCGGTCAAAAACCGCGTCCTGCGCCGACGCGCGTCGCCAATCCCGCGGCATGTTGTTTTCGCGCGCCGCCTTCTCGAGACAGCGATTGGCGATCTCCAATGCTTCTCGCAGTCTGCCTTTGTAGAAGTAAAAGCGATAGAAGCCGATCAGCACCGCGGCATGATCCGGGGCCCATTGCTGGGCTTGGCGTAAGTAACGCTCCGCTGTTTCAGAGTCGGCGTAGGTTTCGCTGGCGAGATGGAGAAATTCTTCGGCCTCCAGCGGCAGGCCCTCGCCAAGCAGCGCCCCGGCGAGAAGTTCCTTCTCGTCGGGGCTTAGAGCGGCTTGCTCGCCGTTCACCATGACGCGCGCCTTTAATGCACATGCTCCACGACAGGCCCGCTGGAGCTCTTGCACGATCCCGTGTTTTTTGGATCGTGAAAGACCAGCCCGCCGCTCGAAGAGGAATCCGCGAAGTCAATCGTGACGCCATCGAGCAGCAGGCGGCTTTCCGCCGGCAGGAAGAACTTCACGCCTTCGACGACGAATTCCTGATCGCCAGCGCGCGGCGCGGCTTCGACGTCAAACAGCGCGCTGAGCCCAGAGCACCCGCCCGGCGACACCATCAAGCGAAAGCCTCCGCCTGGGTTGGCGCTGAACTGAATCATTCGCCGGATGAATTTTTGTGCGGCCGGCGTAAGCGTAAATTTCATTGCGGCCTCCTCAAGCCGGTGCTTGGTAACGGGGATAGGCGTTGTCGATCACGCAGGTGTTGTCGACCGGACAGACCGCCGCGCACTGCGGCGCGTCGAAATGGCCGATGCACTCCGTGCATTTCTTCGGATCGATGACGAATGTGCCGTTCTTCTCGGTGATCGCCACATTCGGGCATTCCGGCTCGCAGGCCGAACAACTCGTGCACTGCGAGGAAATGATCTTAAGCGTCATGTCTTGCTCCTTAGCTGGTTCCTTGACGCAGTGTCTCAAGCCGCGTTGATGAGCGCGCCCTGTCGGATTTCGGCGTCGCCGCGCTCCTGATGTTCGATTTCGCCGCTGTTCACCTTGTCGAGATAGGCCTTGAACCAGGCGATCGCCGACTTCTCGATGAACTCATGGGCGAATTGATCGACGGGCTCGATCCCGGCCTTGATCAGGTCGTTCTTCGGGCAACCGCCGATCTTCGCGACGAACACCGCATGGCAGTCGTTGATGGCGCGGATAACCGTCTCCAGACTGTCCTCGTCGCCATATCCGCCCTGGCAGTAGAGATCGACGCGGCGATGTCCGACGAATTTCGCGCCCGAGGTCGAAAGCTCGTAGACCTGGAACTCCTTGGCGTGACCGAAATGTTCGTTGATGAGGCCCGAACCCTTCGTCGCCACCGCGATCAGCAACTTGATGTCGCTCGCCGCGCCGGCCAGCGTCGCCAGCTCTTCCTGTTTCGCGGCTACCTTGGCGACGCGCTCTTCTTCGACCTTCTCCTGATAGGCCTTGCGGGACTCAAGATCGTAGTCGACCTCCATCGCCATGATCTTTTCGGTGGTGAACTCAGCGCTGCGATCTTCGCCGAGCAGGCCGACCGCGTCGGCGCGGCACTGGCGACAGTGGCGCATCATGTTCATCTCGCCTTCACAGCTGTCCTGCAGCGCCTTCAGCTCTTGCGCCGACGGACCGCGTTGGCCGTTGAGGCCGAACACCGTGCCGTGCTCCGGAGCCGAGATCAGCGGCATGATGTTGTGCAGGAACGCGCCGCGAGATTTGACGGCCTTGTTCACTTCGACGAGGTGCTTGTCGTTGATGCCCGGGATCATCACCGAATTCACCTTGCACAGAATGCCGCGCTCGGTGAGCATTTCCAGGCCCTGCAGCTGGCGGTCGGTGAGGAGCTTCGCCGCTTCGACGCCGGTGTAGCGCTTATGCTTCCAGAACACCCAGGGATAGATCTTCGCGCCGATTTCCGGATCGACCATGTTGATGGTGATCGTGACGTGATCGACGTTGTAGCCGGCGATCGTGTCGACGTGATCCGGCAAGGCGAGACCATTGGTCGACAGGCAGAGCTTAATATCGGGCGCGGTGCGCGAGATCAGATCGAATGTCTTGAAGGTCTTTTCCGGATTGGCGAGCGGATCGCCCGGGCCGGCGATGCCCAAAACCGTCATCTGCGGAATGGTGGAGGCGACGGCCAAAACTTTCTTCGCGGCCTGCTCCGGGGTTAGCTTCTCGCTGACGACGCCGGGGCGTGATTCATTGGCGCAATCATATTTGCGGTTGCAATAGTTGCACTGGATGTTGCAAGCGGGCGCGACGGCGACATGCATGCGCGCATAATGGTGGTGCGCCTCTTCGCTGTAGCAGGGGTGATTCTTGACCTTCTCCCAAATCTCCGTCGGCAGGTCGCCCTCTCCGGCGCCCGAACCGCAGCTCGCCTTGCCGCTGCCGCCCGACGTGCCGCACCCCTTGTGCTCGGCGATCTTCTGCATCACGTCGCCCATGGCGACCGCCGCGTTCACCCCTTCAGCTGCCTCCGCCGTTCCAACATCCAGAGACGTCATGGCTTTGCTTCCTTCTGTCGCTGCAAAGTCGTCTGTGCCGACTCTCGGCTGAGACGGAGCGATGCATCAGTTTGTCGGAGGGATCGCAACAACCATGCCAGCGCCTGAACTAATATTTCCCGTTATATTTCAAAGCTGTATCGCGAACCAACAATGTAAATATTCAAACACGTCCGATATTTTATGTGACGACACTTGTTACAGATTCAACATGGTCGAGCGGTTCGGAGAGGCTGGGCGACTCATCCGCTCAGACGAGCATTTGCCGCATTATCCATGTCGAGGCATTTTCGCCGGCCCCGCGTTGTCCAGATCGACGCGCGGCTAGGTGGATTTTTCGTCCAAGCTCGGAACCTCACGACGCAACCGCGCGACGTCATATGATGCGTCGCTCACAGGTTTGGGATCTTTATCGCGTTCTCAGCCGCTCGGAAACGAGGCCGGTGAGGGCCTCTCGAACGCTGCGATTCGCCACGGCGTCGATCACTTCCCCGACGAAGGCTTCCGTCAGCAGCGATTGGGCTTCCGCTTGGGGAATCCCGCGCGCCATCAGGTAGAAAATCAAATTCTCGTCCAAAGCGCCGACGGTCGAACCATGCGCGCATTGCACGTCGTCAGCAAAGATTTCCAGCTCAGGCTTACAGTTGGCCTGCGCCCCTTCTGACAACAACAGCGTGCGGGCCATCATGCGCGCATCGGTCTTTTGCGCGCCGGGCCGAACCAGGATCTTCCCCTGAAACACCGCCTGCGACGACTCATCCAGCACGGATTTGAACAGCGCCTTGCTCTCGGAACGTTCCGCCGCATGGTCGAGGAACAAGGTCGCGTCGGCGTGCTCCTTGCCCTTCAATATGTTTGCCCCGCGCAGGCCGGCATGGGCTCCCTGCCCGTTGATGTTGATGAAGGACTGGTTGCGCAACACGGCGCCGCCGAAATTGATCCCGAAATCGCTCAGCTGGGCATCGGCGGCAAGCGACGCGACGAATGTCGAGACATGCATGGCGGCGGCGCCTTCGCGGCTGATCTTGAGTCGCTCGAGGGACGCGCCCTCTTCCAACACAACTTCAGTCGCGGCGTTCACATGGTATTCCTGCGCCGTTTCGCCCTCGAAGCTCTCGATCAGAGTCGCCCGCGCCCCTTTTTCAACGATGACGAGCGAGCGCAGGAAATAGGTCGCCGGCTGCGCGCCCGCCACGAAAACCAATTGTATCGGTCTGTCCACGCACACGCCGGCGCTGACGCGAATGACGACGCCCTCGCCCATGAACGCGGTGTTGAGCGCGAAGGCCGGGTCGTCGACCTCGCCCACATTCCCGATCTGCGCGGTCGTCGCAGCGTCGCCCTTGGCCAATGCCTCCGACAGCGACATCACGCTCAGCCCTGCTTCCAAATCGCCAATATCGGAAAGCTCCGCAACGAAATAGCCGCCGACGAAGACGAGCCGCCGCGCAGCGACGCCCTCAAGAACCGCTGCACTCCGCGCGCTTTGCTTGGCGCTATCTTCCGGCGGCGCGGACAGGGGCTTCACGTCGCGCAGCAGGGCGCGCAAATCCGTGTATTTCCATGCCTCGTCGCGTCGGCTGGGGAGGCCGGTCTTGGCGAAGGCGTCGAAGGCGGCGGTGCGCAGTTTCCCGAGTTGCGGCGCGACGGCGTTTTGCTGCGTGGCGAAGATTTCCGCCAGCCGCGCCTCGGCGTCGGTGAGCTTGCGGGCGGGGGTGGTCGGTGCGTTGCCCATGACTTATGCAGCCTCGCTTTGATAGCGCGCGTAGCCGGTCGCCTCGAGCTCCAGGGCCAGCTCCTTGCCGCCGGTCCGCACGATTCGGCCAGCCGACTGCACATGAACGACATCCGGCGTGATGTAATCGAGCAGCCGCTGATAATGGGTGATCACTACGATGCCGCGGTCCTTCGAGCGCAACTGATTGACGCCATTGGAGACGACTTTCAGCGCATCGATGTCGAGTCCCGAGTCGGTCTCGTCGAGGATGCACAGCTTGGGTTCGAGCAGCATCATCTGCAGCGTCTCGGCGCGCTTCTTCTCACCGCCGGAAAAGCCGACGTTCACTGGACGCCGCAGCATCTCCATGTCCATGTCGAGGATCTTGGCGAGCTCCTTGACCCGCTTGATGAGATCGGGCGAAGACATTTCCTCCTCGCCGCGCTTCTTGCGCTGCGCGTTGAGCGCGGCGCGCAAAAAGGTCATCGTCGCGACGCCCGGCACCTCCAGCGGATATTGAAAGGCGAGGAACAGCCCCGCCGCGGCGCGTTCGTCGACGCTCATCTGCGACAGATCGGCGCCGGCGAGCAGCGCCTGTCCCTCGGTGATCTTATAGCCGGGCCGGCCGGAGAGCACATAGGACAGCGTCGATTTGCCCGAGCCGTTCGGCCCCATGATCGCATGCACCTCGCCCGCCTTCACGGTGAGGTCATAGCCATTCAGGATCTGCTTGCCGGCAATCTCGGCCTTGAGGTCGCGAATTTCCAGTAGCGCCGTCATTCCACCACTCCCACTCTATAGAGGCGTCAGCCGACGCTGCCTTCGAGACTGACCGAGATCAGCTTTTGCGCTTCGACCGCGAATTCCATCGGCAGTTGCTGCAACACGTCGCGCACGAACCCATTGACCACCAGCGCGGTCGCATCTTCCTGCGATAGGCCACGCTGCATGCAGTAGAACAAGACGTCCTCCGAGATCTTCGAAGTCGTCGCCTCGTGTTCGAACACGCAGGACGGGTTCTTCGCTTCGATGTAGGGGACTGTGTGCGCACTGCAGGCGTCGCCGATGAGCAGAGAGTCGCAATTCGTGAAGTTGCGGGCGCCCTCCGCCTTGCGATGCGCCGAGACGAGCCCCCGATAGGCGTTCGACGAGCGGCCGGCCGAAATGCCCTTCGAGATGATGCGGCTCGTCGTGCCCTTGCCGAGATGGATCATCTTGGTGCCGGAGTCGACCTGCTGGCGACCGTTGGAGATCGCGATCGAGTAGAATTCGCCGCGCGAATTATCGCCGCGCAACACGCAGCTCGGATATTTCCAAGTGATCGCCGAACCGGTTTCGACCTGAGTCCAGCTGATCTTCGAATTGGCGCCGCGGCAATCGCCGCGCTTTGTGACGAAATTATAGATTCCGCCCTTGCCGTTCTCGTCGCCCGGATACCAATTCTGCACGGTCGAATATTTGATCTCGGCGTCGTCGAGCGTCACGAGTTCGACCACCGCCGCGTGCAACTGATTCTCGTCGCGCTTGGGCGCGGTGCAGCCTTCGAGATAGCTGACATAGGAGCCTTTGTCAGCGATGATGAGCGTCCGCTCGAACTGCCCGGTGTTCTTTTCGTTGATCCGGAAATAAGTCGACAATTCCATCGGGCAGCGCACGCCCGGTGGGATGTAGACGAAAGAGCCGTCCGAAAACACCGCGCTGTTCAGCGTCGCAAAGTAGTTGTCGGAGGTCGGCACCACGGTCCCGAGATATTTGCGCACCAGTTCTGGATGCTCGCGCAGCGCCTCCGAGATCGGGCAGAAGATCACGCCCGACTTCTTCAGCTCCTCTTTGAACGTCGTTGCGACGGAGACCGAGTCGAATACCGCATCGACCGCGACGCGCGGGCGCTCTTCGCCCTCCGGCCGTTCGACGCCGGCAAGAATTTCGCGCTCATGCAGCGGAATGCCGAGTTTCTCGTATGTGCGCAGCAGCTCCGGGTCCACTTCGTCAAGCGATTTCGGACCAGCCGTCGATTTCGGCGCCGCGTAATAATAGAGATCCTGATAATCGATCGCCGGATAGTCAACGCGGGCCCATTTCGGCTCGGTCATCGTCAGCCAGCGGCGATAGGCCTCCAGGCGCCATTCCAGCATCCATTCGGGTTCGCCCTTCTTCGCAGAAATGAAGCGGATCACCTCTTCGGAAAGACCCTTTGGAGCGAGATCGGATTCGATGTCGGTGATGAACCCATATTTATATTGATCGGCGCCGACACGGCGAACCTGTTCAACTGTCTCTTGTACCGCCGCCATTTCGCTCTCCGTTCACTGTTGCGCTTCGTCCAGGCGCGCCTGGACGAGGCGCCTCACTTCCGGATCAGGATCGTCGCGCAGACGCGCCAGCAATTCCGTCCCGCATCGCTCCGCCACCAGGAAGCGGACTCGTAAATCTTCGTCGGCGACGAGCAGTCCCAATTGCGCCGGCGCCAACCGCTCTGCAATAATCATGCGCACGCGGGGTTCGGGATCGCGCGCCATGGCCGGAAGTCTGTCGAGGGCGACCCGGCGCGCCGCTTCGCATCGCACCTGCGAGTCGTCATCGTTGGTCGCGCCGGCGAGGATATCGGGCGGCGCGCGACGCGCGGCAATCAGGCGCACGCCGCTGTCTTCGTCGAAGAGCAGCTTCACGAGACCTGCGCCCTCGACTCGCTGGGCCATCGCCATGCGCACCTTGCGGTCGGAGTCGCCGATCAATTTTTCAGCGAGTCGCAACGGCAGACGTTGGGCCACCATGGCTCTAACGTCCGGCTCTTCGTCGTCGATCAGCGCGCGCAACTGAAATACGCTCGCATATTTGACCGCGCCGACGCGCAGTTCAAAATAGGGATGGTCGAGATATTTCGCAGCTTCTTGCGGACTCGCGGCGAAGAACCTGTCTATGCGGCGGGCCCTTCGGTCGCGCACGCAAACCTGGCCGAGATCGCAAAGGCCTTTCTCGCGAATCTCCCCATGCGGACAATCGCGGCAGGATAGGAAGTTTCCAAGCCAGTCGACGGCGTCCATGCGATCCATGCCATGCATCGCCCCGCTCGGCCGCACTTAGAGCGCTATGCCGGCACGCATGTGTTTTCGACAGGGCACACGACCGCACATTGCGGCTTGTCGAAATGCCCCTCGCACTCGGTGCATTTCTTCGGGTCGATGATGTACATGTCGTTCTTGAGGCGGATCGCCGCATTCGGACATTCGAATTCGCAAGCGCCGCACACTGTGCATTGCGAGGCGATGATTTTGTACGCCATGTCGCGATTCCTCATGGATTCACTGCAAGCTGGTCCCCTTCTTTCAAATCGCATGCCAGTCGCACGTCAGCCGCTTCGCCGCCGTCGGCACGCCGCGACGAAAGCCGCGGGACGAAAGCCGACGATCGCGTGCGGGCCTGCAAAACGCGCGGGCCAAGGCCTGTTTGGTCCGTCCACCCGGTTTAGTTAGTTCGCCTCCTGGCGCGTTCGCTCACCCTCTTCGGGTGGAACGATACAGCCCGCTTGGCCGCATGAACTGAACAAATGTTCTAAATGCGACAATCGCCGGAGCGGTCAGATGCGCTTTATTTCGATGTTGTATTTCTTCAGCGCATAATTGACCTGGCGCAGCGACAGGCCGAGCAGACGCGCAGCCTTGGCCTGGACCCAGGCGGCCTTCTCCATGCCTTCGATGAGGCGCTCGCGGTCGATCATCTTGCGGGAGGATGCGAAACCCTCGCTCTCCTCCGCCCCGGCGGCGTCCAGCGGCGACGGGTTCTCCTTGACGAAGGTCGGAACCGACGCAGCTGCGCCGCGGCTCGCCGACGCGATTTCTTCGGGCGGAGCGGGCGCGCGCATGCCGGCCGGTTCGGGATGCGCATGCGGATAGGCGCCGCTGGCGCTGCTGGTCCACAGCAAAGCCGAGAGACATTTGCCGGAGGCGCAGGCGAAATCGTGATCGACGATGGTTTCGTCGCGCGCCAAAGTCGCCGTGCGGCGCACGCAATTTTCCAGTTCGCGCACGTTGCCCGGGAAGTAGCAGCGCTGTAGCGTCTCAATGGCGCTCGCAGAGAGTTCGTGCTTTTGATCGTTTTCGCTGTTGAACGTCTCGATGAAATTCTGCGCCAACAGCGAAACGTCGCCAGGCCGCTCGCGCAACGGCGGGAGAAACACCGGCACGACGCTGATGCGATAATAGAGGTCGGCGCGGAACTCGCCCTTTTCGACGGCCTCTTCGAGATTTTTGTTGGTGGCGAAAACGAAACGGACGTTGACTTTCAAGGTCTTGGACCCACCAACCCGCTCGAATTCGCCTTCCTGCAGCACACGCAGCAGCTTCGCCTGGAAGGCGGGAGATATTTCACCGATTTCGTCGAGCAGCAGCGTGCCGCCATTGGCCAGTTCGAAGCGCCCCGCACGCTGTGCGACGGCGCCCGTGAAGGCGCCGCGTTCATGACCGAACAGCTCCGATTCAAGAACGCTTTCCGGCAGCGCGGCGCAGTTCAGCTTGACGAAGGGCTTGGCGCTGCGGCGCGACAGGTCGTGCACCGCGCGTGCAAAAAGCTCCTTGCCTGTGCCGCTCTCGCCGCGCAGCAGCACGGTCGAATTGGACTTCGCGACGATGGCGATGGTGTCGAGCACTTCCATGATCGCCGGGCTCTCGCCGATGATGCCGGCGACGTCGGGCCGCTCTCCACGAATCTCCTTCGGCAGACACGAGACCAGCGCCTTCTCCAGCGTGCTGCATTCGTTCAGCAATCGCTGCCGGTCGGCCGAAAACATGCGGTGCAGCTTCACCGTTTGGCCGATCAGATTGGCGATCATCGTCAATAAGCGCAGATCGGCGTCGAAAGCGTAGGAGATCCAATCTTCTGACGAGCGATTGATCGACAACGTCCCAACGACGCGGCTATCGCTCTTGATCGCCACGGCGAGGAAGGAGACTTTCGCGCCGACCGCCCGGGTGATCGTCTCCGCGGCCGTCGCGAACAAGGCGTCGCGGGACACGTCCTCGACAATGACGGGCATGGCGGTGGCGACAAGCCGGTCGATCACCTTGGCCGGCAGCGTGTCAATCGGCTTGCTGCCGTCGCGGCTGGTCCAACCCGAGGTCGCGACAATCTCCGGATTGCCGTGCTGATCGAGGATCGTGATCATCCCCAATTTCATGTCGAGGAAGGAGCTGAGCACGGCGACGACATTGCCCAGCGTCTGCTCGAGGCGGGCCGGCGCGGTCAGGATTTTTGAGATTTCATAGATGCCGAGCAGCGCCGTGTCGGCGGACGGGGGTCTCGCCCGCGGCGGCTTTGCCGCCACGCCTTCTGTGAGCACAGAGCGTGAAGTGGCTACGTCGTCCATGGCCGCCTTCCTCGAACAGCCGCCGTTAGCACGAAGCCAAGGTTTCCGTTCGCACATGCGAGGATCGATTCCGATCGTCTCACGCGGTTCATAGTTTGTTTTATGCAAGAACCACGCAAAGCAGCGCCGTGTCGTCCAAGCGCAGCGTCCAATGTCGGGTTTGCGACAAGGGAAGCGCGGCGACGGCCGAAGCGTGACATTCGCGCGACGTTTTGTTGAGGTTGCGACATGGCTGTGTCATGCGCATCGATCACACGCTGCCCTGCGCCAATTCCTCGATCACCTTCCAGCCGACGCTGCCCTGCGGATCGGCGCGGGAGAGGATATCGAGATATTCCTTTGCGGTGTCGCTGTGACCGCGCTTCAATTCGATGAAGCTCAGCGCCTTCAGCGTATAAAGGGCGAAGCGCGCCGGCCCGTCATGCGCCCCTCCCGTCGCCGGCCACGCCGTAGGATCGCTCGGCCAACCCGCCTGACGCGTGGCCTCCCTCATGCCTTGCGCGGCGACGTCAGCGGCGTAGTCGAGACTGCCCATATAGGTGTGGATTTTGTAGAGGCAGTAATAGGGCGCGAGTTCCTGCGGCGTCAGCGCCAAAGCCTGCTTGAACAGGCCGTCGGCCTTCTCACGGTCGGTTCGATAGGCGACGACGCCCTGCTGCAGGAGTTCGTTGGTCTTTGGGTCGAGTTCGCCGAAGTTCACGACGTCAGCGTCGGCGCGCGGAGTGTTCATGGCCGGCTCAAAGCAATCGCTGAGCCAATACTGAATCGTCGTGTACGTCATTCGCAAAACGCCTCGCGCGATTTTCGCGCCGGCTACGACGCCGACGGCGATATGATCATTAGCGAGAAGACCGTCGGAATTGACATGGCGCTTTATTGATCTCCCAAGCGCCTCTTGCCTCCCTGACAAGCAATTTCGGCCCCTCTTCGACTGAAACGACGGTCAACGACGCACAAATGGCACGCAGTTTGCGTGCGCGCCGGGCACGCGGGAGTCGCCCGAAACAAAGGCGCGAAACGCGGACACAACCAAGCAAATGAAAAAAGGGCCAGGAATGATACGCGAATTCCGCTACAAGGGGGAAACCTTCCGGGTGAACGCGCATGGCTCTCCCGGCCATGAGGAAGTGTTTATTATCCATTTGGTCGACGACGAGGAGATGGGTGAAATCTCCATCGATCGCATGACCGAGGAAAACGACAGAGACGCGCCGATCGACGCGATTTGCATCATGCTCTGCGACAAGCTGATCGCCGAACAGGACATCGCCTGCGCCGAACCCGACGGGGCTTTCGTCTGGGTGGAAGGCAAGCGCATCCGCGACGTGCTCCCGAGCAACGAAGCCGCCCCACATTAATCATCGCGCGGCGCCAGCGAACCATCAAGGCGGAACCAAGCGCCGCGCGCGACTCTCTCTCCCCGGGAACGCCTCTTCCCAGCCGCCCCTCTGCTCTTTGCGCCCCGCGAGTTTTCTCGCCTGCGGCGTAGCGGCGAAATCCGCCAGCAGCGAATGGCGCTTGACGTCCGGCAGCCGTATGTAATCCGCACAGGGAGGACGGCTCCATGAGCGTCGAGAGCAATCGGCTCGGTCAAGAGACCAGCCCCTATTTGTTGCAGCACCAGCACAACCCGGTGCACTGGCAGGCATGGACCGCGGAAACGCTCGCGCTCGCCAAGCAGACGGGCAAACCGATATTACTCTCGTCCGGCTACGCCGCCTGCCATTGGTGCCATGTCATGGCGCATGAATCATTCGAGGACCCCGACATCGCGGCGTTGATGAACGAATCTTTCATCAATGTGAAGGTGGACCGCGAAGAGCGGCCGGACGTCGACTATCTGTATCAACAAGCCCTGATGAAGATGGGTCAGCGCGGCGGGTGGCCTTTGACGATGTTTCTGACGCCGGAGGGCCAGCCCTTCTGGGGCGGAACATATTTCCCCCCTTCTGCGCAGGGCGGGAGACCCGGCTTTGCCGAGCTTCTAAAAACCATCGCGGAGCTGTGGCGCACGCGCGCCAATGCGATCGAACATAATGTCGCCGAGCTCAGCGCAGGACTGGCCAGCCTGTCCGAAACGACTGCCGGAGAGCCGGTCTCTCCCGACCTCGTCGAGAGCATTTGCACGCAGTTGGAGCAACGGCTCGACCACGTTGACGGCGGCTTCGGGGCGGCGCCAAAATTCCCGCAGGCGACCAGCCTCGACTTTCTCTGGAGGGCCTGGAAGCGCACGGGTCGCGACTCATTGCGGCAAGCCGTCGCTTTGACGCTCGATCATATTTCGCAGGGCGGCGTCTACGATCATTTGGGCGGCGGCTTTGCACGCTACTCGACCGACAATCGATGGCTGGTACCGCATTTTGAAAAGATGCTCTACGACAACGCGCAGCTGGTCGAACTGCTGACGGAGGTCTGGCAAGACGAACGTCGCGAACTGTATCGCCTGCGCGTGACAGAGACGATCGAGTGGATGACGCGCGAGATGCGCGCGCCAGGCGGCGGGTTCGCCAGCAGTCTCGACGCCGACAGCGAAGGCGAAGAAGGCAAGTTCTACAGTTGGAGCGAAGCAGAAATACGGGAAGCGCTGGGCGCGCGGGCGCCGTTCTTCGAACGCGCCTATGGCGTCAGCCGCGAAGGCAACTGGGAACACGGCAAGTCGGTCCTCAATCGCCTCGGCTCAATCGAGCTGCTGGATGAGGAGACCGAGGCGGCGCTGGCGCGAGACCGCGCCGCTTTGTTCTTAAAGCGCGAGCGCCGCGTGAGGCCGGGATGCGACGATAAGGTTCTGGCGGACTGGAATGGATTGACGATCGCCGCCATCGCGAAGGCGGCATGCGTGTTTGAACGTCGGGATTGGCTCGAAATCGCCATCGAGGCCTTCGATTTCGTCAAGAGCGCGATGACCACGGACGATGGTCGTCTGCTCCATTCCTGGCGATGCGGGCGCCCACGTCATATGGCCGTTCTCGACGACTACGGCGCAATGTGCCGAGCGGCGCTGGCGCTCTACGAAGCCACCGGCGCGCCATCCTATCTCGAATTCGCGAGACGCTGGGTCGAGCATGTGGAGCAACATTATCGCGATCGAACTGGCGGCTATTTCTATGCCGCCGACGACGCTGATACGCTGATCGCGCGCGTGAAAATCGCCGAGGACTCCCCCCTTCCCTCCGGCAATGGCATGATGCTGCAGGTGCTGGCGCAGCTCTATTATTTGACGGGCGAGAGCGTCTACCGCGAACGCGCCGAGGCGATCGCGAAGGACTTTGCCGGGACAATTCGTGAGCGCGTTCTTGGTTTTTCGTCACTGTTGAACGGCATCGAAATGTCGCGAGAGGCGTTGCAGATCATCGTGATTGGCGAACCAAACGCCCCGGATACTTCGGCGCTGAAACGCGTGATTTACGGCGTCAGTCGGCCCGGACGCGTTTTGAATGTCCTTACGCCAGGAGCCGCATTGCCCGGCGCGCATCCGGCTTTCGGCAAAACCATGGTGAGCGATCGCGCCACGGCCTATGTCTGCCGGGGGATGGTCTGCTCGCTGCCAATCGTCGAGCCCGATGTGCTCGCGGCGGCTCTGCGCGAGACGTGACGCAGTTCTCGTGTCGCGCCGCCGCCTAGTCGCGCCGCCATACGCTCGCCAGCCAAGGCTGTTCGCCCGGCGGCGCGCCGCTAGGCCTGTAGTAGTGTTCGACCTCGACGAAGCCCACCGCCGATCCGAACGCTCGCCAGCTTTCGGGAGCGTGAAACACGCCGTAGCGTCCATCGCTCCATCCTTCCTGATCCGCGCCATGCGGAATGGAGCTGAACAGAATGCCGCCCGGCTTCAAAGCGGCGTGGAGCGCGCGCAGGACGCGTGGCAATTCGCTGCGCGGCACATGAAACAGCGACGCATTGGCGAAGACTCCGTCAAAGTGGCGTTCAGGTAAATCGAGCGCAAGAAAATCCTGCAACCACACTTCGCACCCGCTATGAATGCGCGCCATTTCGACGAAGCGCGGCGCTCCATCGAGCCCGATCGCGACATGGCCAAGCTCGGCGAACGTTTTCAAATCGCGTCCCGGTCCGCAACCGAAATCGAGCAAGGTGAAAGGAGGCTCGCCGCGAATGTGGTTGAGCATCGCCGCAATATTTTGTGTGACGTCGTGGCTGCGCGTTCCCTCCCAGAACGACTCGGCGCGCTGATTGTAATGTTGCAACGTGCCGCCCGTGACCGCTTTCAACTCGT
>JALHNR010000056.1 GCA_022843525.1 Methylocystis sp.
TCGACGGCGAGACCATGTCGAGGATTTGCCGGGAAACAAACTCGACGATGTTTTCATGTTGCTTGGTGACGCCGCGCACGCTCGTCGTGGCGTTGTGCCACCACTGCTGATTGAGCAGGAAACTCTGATAAATGAAATTGTATGGCCAGCGACGCCAGGCCTTGCCGGCGAAGCGTCGATCTTGCGGCAACGGTTCGATGCAGCGTTCGGTCGTTCCGCCCTGTAGCGCGCATTGTCCGGCGTGATGCGCGAGCCGGACGGCCTTGCGAACCGCCTTCCCGACGAGTTGAGCCTGCTTGCCCGGGCTCGCGGCAAGATGCGTCGCCCAATCGAGATAGGCGCCGCTGAGCGCGGCTGGCGACAGGCCCAAGGTGAAACGCGCCATTGTTGCATGCAGTGAGCGATCGATGACGTCGCCCAGGGCTGTCGCGGCGTAGGAGTCTTGTTCGAGGTCGCGGCGCCGTCTAGGCGTTTCGGCCGATGACGATTCACGCGCAGCCACGGCCCGGCAGATCGGAGACAAAACGCCCGCCGTCGAGCGCTCCTCGCGAGTCAAGCGTTCCGCATCAACCGCGGCGAGATTGACGGCGGCAGAGTTGGGCCCGATGCGAGCTTGCCCCAGGGAGACAATATTGGCTTGCTTTGGGTCGTCGCCGCCAACGTCCTGCTCGCGGGTCGTCATGAGGAGCGCTCCGGATTTCGCGAATGTTTACGCGTTGTAGAATATTTCCGCTCCGCGCCATTACTACACGTCATGAACTGGGCGCGACATTACGTCCTCTTTACATGTCCGGAGCCATGGCTCGGGGACAAAGCCGGCCACTTCGTTCGCTTCGTGGCCGTCCTGCTGGAAAGATTGGCGACTCACGTAGCGAATACGTCGGGGGCTGACTAGACGATGCGTCGAATAGGGGCGCAACTCGATACGCCCGCGGATATCACGAACCAATCCTCGGCACGAGCCAATAGGCGCCGTGCTCATCCTTGTGGGGACGTATGACCATCACGGAACAATTGGCGTTGCGTACGATATTTTGGGCATTGGAACCCAGAAGATAAGTGCTCATCGACGGACTGTGTGAGCCGATGATAATGAGATCCGCGCCCCAGCTTTCCGCCTCCGCGAGCACTTCGTGGTAAACTGCGCCCGTTCGTATCGTAACGGAGAACAGCCCTCTCGGCGCATCGGCCTTATTCACTATTTCCAGCATCGCAGCGCGGGCGTCCTCCCTCCGATCGACCTGAAGCTCAACGGGCAGAAACTCCGAGAGGCGCTCTATTGCTTCGGAAAGAACATGAATCAATCGAACGGAGCCATTTGTCCAAGCTGCCAATCGCGCCGCAAATTGCACCCCTGGCTCGGCAATGGCGATTTCAGCCACATCGATCGGGACGAGGACATTTTTGAACATCGGCAGCTCCCTCACGCTTTCATTTTGCAGAATGACGCGCAAGCGTCGTCCTTTCGCTGGGAAGTGAGATAAGAACTACCCTACTTCAAACCAATGTCACGCGCGAAGCTCACGATGTCGCATCTCGTCGCGCTCCGCCGGCGATCCGGCGATGCAGAGCGCCGCCTGTGTCGACTCGGATATTTTTCGTTTGCGCTCGCCGGAACGCGATCCAGGGCGGCATCGCGTCGCCGCGACGCTCGGTGTCTTGACGGAGGCTTTACTTGCCCCCGCTTCACCGTCATCATATCCTCACTCAGCGGAAGGTGGCGTTCTTGACTGAGCCAGCCGAAACCAAGACCCAATTTGAGGCCGCCAGGGCCAGCGGGTCATCGCTGTCGGTCGACGACATCAACGCGAGCGTGCTCCAAGCCGTCCGCGAGCTTGTCATCGAACTACACCCGAACCTCGTCGATCCACGGCTCGTGCGCCTAGACAGTGACCTTGATCGTGATCTTGCACTCGACAGCCTTGCAAGAGCGGAATTGTTGTTGCGGTTGAATCGCCGATTCAAGACGCAACTGCCGGAGCGACTGATCGGCGAGGCCGATCGGCCAAGCGATCTCGCGCGGGCGATCCTAGCGGCAAGACCCGCCGTTGACGAAGCGCCGCGCGTTGGCCGTCCCGCCGCGCCGAGCCTCGCGGCAGTCGAAGAGCCGATCGAGGCGAAAACCTTAATCGACGCGCTTTTCGCCCATGCGCAACGCCACGGCGACCGCGAGCACATCTTGCTTTTGCGCGGCGAGAGCCCTCCGGAAGCGCTCACCTATCGCGAGCTTTACCATGCCGCTCGCGCCGCTGCGGGTGGCTTGAACGAGCGCAGCGTTCGCGCGGGGGATCGAGTCGCAATCATGCTGCCGACGAGCCGCGATTTTTTTGTCGCATTTTTCGCCGTTCTGTTCGTCGGTGCGGTTCCCGTGCCGATCTATCCCCCGTTTCGATTATCGCAGATTGAGGATCACTTGCGTCGCCAAGCGGGGATATTGTCCAACGCCGCGGCGAGCGCGCTCATTACCAACGACGAAATCCGGGTCGTCGGCGGGCTGTTGCTCGGGCTCGTCGACTCGTTGCAGGACATTGCGACGATATCGGACCTCTCCAAGGCGGAAGCTTTGCCGGCGCCTTTGCCGGCGACGCCCGATACGACGGCGCTGATTCAATATACGTCGGGAAGCACCGGCGACCCCAAGGGCGTCGTGCTGTCTCACGGCAATCTTCTCGCCAATATCCGCGCCATAGGCGCCGCGCTGAAGGCTTCCTCCGCGGACAGGCTCGTGAGCTGGCTCCCGCTCTATCACGACATGGGCCTGATCGGCTGTTGGCTGGGCGGCCTTTATTATGGCGCGCCGGTCCTGGTCATGTCGCCGCTATCGTTTCTCGCCGATCCGGCGCGCTGGCTTTGGGCGATCCACGATCACAACGCGACGATTTCGGCCGCGCCCAATTTCGCTTACGAGTTCTGCCTCAAATCGATCGGCGACGCAAAGATCGCCGGCCTCGATCTGTCGTCCTTGCGCGCGATTCTGAACGGCGCGGAGCCGGTCAGCCCGGCGACGATCGCGCGTTTCATCGAAAGATTCGCCACCCACGGCTTTCAGCCCCAGATGATGATGCCCGTCTATGGCCTTGCGGAAAACTCGGTCGGCCTCGCTTTTCCCCCGCTTGGCCGGGGGCCGCTTATCGATTGCGTCGACCGAAGCGCGCTGGACCACGAGGGAGTGGCGCGGGTCGTCGCCTCCCCGGATAGCGCGGACGTCGTTTCTCTTGTGGCGTGCGGACGGCCATTGCCGCGTCATGAAATCCGCGTCGTCGACGACGCAAGTCGCGAATTGCCCGAACGTCAGGAGGGACGTCTGCAGTTTCGCGGGCCGTCGGCGACGAGCGGCTATTACCATAATCCCGAGAAAACGGCCGCGCTATTCGACGGCGACTGGCTGGAGACGGGCGATCGCGGCTATATTGTGGGGGGCGACGTTTTCATCACCGGACGCATCAAAGATTTGATTAAGCGCGCCGGCCGAAACATTTATCCGCAGGAGCTGGAAGAGGCGGTAGGATCACTTGAAGGCATGCGGAAAGGCTGTGTCGCGGTGTTCCCTTCGCTCGACGCGCGCGCCGGCACTGAGCGGCTAATCGTGATGGCCGAAACGCGCCTTACCGATGAGGCACGGCGCGAAGCCTTGCGCAAATCAATCATCGAGGCGTCTCAGGCGTTGCTCGATCTCGCGCCGGATGAAGTGATCCTCGCGCCTCCGCACTCGGTCCCGAAGACGTCCAGCGGCAAGATACGCCGCTCAGCTGCGCGCGCGATCTTTGAGACAAGTCAATTAGACGCAAAGGGCACGAGCCCACGCTGGCAGATCTTGCGTATCGCTCTCGCCGGCGTTTGGCCCAGGGTGCGACGGGCTTTTTCAAATCTCGCAACGCTGGCGTATAGCGCTTACGCCTGGGTTGCGCTCGCCCTGATCGGCGTCTGCGTATGGCCCTGCGTGGTCCTGGCTCCGCAACGCGCGTGGCGACATCGCATCGTCAGCGCCGCCGCGCGACTATATTTCCGCCTGATCGGATGCCCACTGGCCGTCGAACGCGAAGCGCCGCTGCCGCAAGACAACGCCATCATCGTCGCCAATCATTCGAGCTATCTCGACAGCGCTGTGCTGGTTGCGATTTGCCCTGGCGAAATCTCCTTCATTGCGAAGGAGGAGCTTGCGCGTCAGCTCGTCGCCGGACCGTTCTTGCGCCGGCTTGGCGCGGTGTTTGTGCGCCGATCCGATCCGGCGGGAGGAGTCGCCGACGCAAGGATGGCGCTTGAATCAGCGCGCGCCGGCGTTCGCCTCGTTTGGTTTCCCGAAGGGACGTTCACGCGCATGCCGGGACTGTTGGAATTCCACATCGGCGCTTTTTTGACCGCCGCGCAATTGGGTTTTCCAGTCGTTCCAATCACGATCTGCGGCACCCGTTCGATCCTGCGTAGCGGCTCATGGTTGCCGCGACGCGGCGCAATTACCGTGCATATCGGCGCGCCGATCGACCCAAAGGGACAAGATTTTGAGGCAGCGGTCGCGTTACGCGACGCAACGCGCGAAACGATACTGGCGCGCTGCGGCGAACCTGACCTTGGTCATGAACGTGTAACCTTGCCTACATGACCAGTTCAGAGCCGGCGCCATGCGGACAACCGAAGCCAGTGAAGGAGCGTCATCCCGCACGCCAGCATTACCGAAGGAACGAGAGTCGATGGAGCCTATTTGGTTAAAGAGTTACGGCGCCGGCGTTCCTGCGGAAGTCGACGTCGACGCGTTTCGGTCCCTCATCGACGTGTTCGAACAGAGCGTCGCAAAGCACTCGAACAATACCGCCTATATCCACATGGGCGCGACGCTCACCTACGCGGATATCGATCGCCTCTCTCGCGATTTTGCCGCCTATTTGAGTGACGAAATCAGGCTTCAGAGGGGCGCCCGCGTCGCGCTGATGTTGCCCAACATGCTGCAATATCCGATCGCCTTATTCGGGGCTCTCAGAGGCGGCTATGCGGTCGTCAATTGCAACCCTCTCTATACAGCCCGCGAACTAGAACGACAATTGGCGGATTCAGGCGCCGAAGCCATTGTTGTCATGGAAAATTTTGCGTCCGCCTTGCAACAGGCGCTGCCGCAAACGGCGATCAAGCATGTCATCACCACGCGGCTTGGCGACATGCTGGGTTGGGCCAAGGGACCGCTGGTCAATTTCGGCGTCAAATATGTCAAGAGGCTGGTGCCGCAGTGGAGCATCCCGGACGCGGTTAGCTTTCCCGCGGCGTTGCGAAAGGGGGCGACGCTTGTGTGGCGGCCCGAAGCCATTGAGCCGGGCGACATCGCTTTCCTGCAATATACCGGCGGCACGACCGGCATTCCGAAAGGGGCGATGCTGACGCATCGCAATATCGTCGCCAACCTTATGCAAAATCACGCGTTCTTAGATTCGGTCTTGCAGGACGGTCGCGACATCGTCATCACAGCGCTGCCCATCTTCCACATATATGCATTGACGGTCAGCTGCCTGCTCGCCTTCAAGATCGGCGGGGCGAATGTGTTCATCACCAATCCACGTGACATTCCGGCCGTCGTGAAGGAGATGGCGAAACACAAGTTTACTTGCTTTCCCGGCGTCAACACTTTGTTTAAGGCGCTCATCGACAATCCTGATTTTGCGCGGCTGGATTTTTCAGGTCTACGCATCGCCGCCTCGGGCGGCTCCGCGCTGCAGGAAGCGGTGGCGACGAAGTGGAAGGCCATAACCGGGAAGACGCTGATCGAAGCCTATGGTCTGACCGAGACCTCGCCCGTCGTGACGTGCAATCCAACGGACCTGATCGAATTCAATGGCTCTTGCGGCGTGCCGATCCCCTCGACCGAAGTGGCTATCAAGGACGATCAAGGCGCTGATCTGCCGATCGGCGAAGCCGGCGAACTTTGCGTACGGGGCCCACAGGTGATGAAGGGCTATTGGAAGAGGCCAGACGAAACCGCCAAGGTCATGACGGCTGACGGCTTCTTGCGAACGGGCGACATCGCGACGATGGATGAAAGTGGCTTCGTGCGCATCGTCGATCGCAAAAAGGATATGATCAATGTTTCCAGCCTCAAGGTTTATCCCAATGAAGTGGAGGAGGTCGTATCTATGCATCCGGGCGTCCGAGACGTCGGCGCCGTCGGCGTTCCTAACCCCGTTTCGGGGGAAGCGGTCAAGATTGTAGTCGTCAAACGCGATCCATCCTTGACGGCTGCCGATCTTGAAACGCATTGCCGAAAATATCTTGCCACGTATAAAATTCCGCGCGTCATCGAGTTTCGAGACGAGTTGCCGAAAACCGCCGTGGGTAAGACTTTGCGCCGCGCGTTGCGCGAGGCCTAGACGAGGTTACGAATCCCTAGCCGGCCTTCGATCGGTTGGGCTCGCGCAACGGCAGCAGAAGCAACATGCCGGCGAGAAAAAACAGCACGATCGTCGACATGCCGGCGCGTTGCGACTGGAACATCGACGTGACGAAGCCCAGAACGAGCGGCCCGGCGAATACCGGCGCGCTTCCTGAAAGTGCATAGAGACCGAAGGCCTCCGTTTCGAGGCCGGACGGAGCCAACCTCGCCATCATCGAGCGCCCCGCGGCCTGCGCAGGCCCGACGAACAGGCCCAAGGCGCCGCCGAGCAGAAAAAACCAGTCTTTCGACTCGACAAGCACCGTCGCGAGTCCGAGTGAACTGAGACCGCACAATGCGATCAAGATTGTCCATTTCGAGCCGATCAGGTCGTCGACCCATGCGAAAGCGGCGGCGCCGAGGCCGGCGGTCACATTCAAGACGATTCCGAAATGGAGAACCTCGTCGACACTCAGGCCGAAGACGCCAGCCGCGTAAATGCCGCCGAACGAAAAAAGCGTGCTGACGCCATTCGAATAGAGCATGTAGGCGATCAGGAAGCGACCCATGCCCGGGTGCCGCACAATCTGGCGCATGCTGCTCGCGAGACCAGCAATTCCTTGCTGCACGGCCTGATAAACCGAGACGCCAGTGGCGGGCCGGTCCGCCGTGAATACGAAAATCGGAATCGAGAAGACTCCGAACCATGCCGAGACGAGCAGGTTGGTTGCGCGAATATGTTCGGCCTGCGCGACTGCCAGACCGAATGGCGGAGGCTCCGGCTTTAGCAAACCAAATAGCGCCACCACGAGACAGAGAAGGCCGCCCGCGTAGCCAAGCGACCAGCCCCATCCGGAGAGGCGGCCGAGATAATCCGGGGGCGCGATGCCGCGCAGCATCGCATTATAAAAAGTCAATGAGAAACTAAATGACGTGGCGGCCGCGGCGTACAGAGCCAACGCCAGGGGAACGAACCGTGGCGAAGGCTCCACCTGCCAGAGCGCGGTAGTGAGCGCGAGCGTCAGAAGCGTGAACGCGAATAGCCAGGGCTTACGCCGTCCCATATTGTCGGCGACGGTGCCAAGCGCCGGCGCGCCAAGCGCTGCGGCGAGCGCCGCCGCGGCGACGGCGTAACTCCATTGCGTCGCCCCCTGGATCGGGTCACGCGCCACCATCTGGGTGAAATACACCGGGAAAATAAAGGTGGCGACGATCGTGGAGAATGCCGAATTCGCCCAGTCGTAGAGGCACCAGGAAATCAGCCCGGCGCGTCGCGCGCTGGCGCCGCCGCCGCTCTGACCGGACGCCAGCTCAGTCTTGCCAGCCCGCTCTTCGTCCTGGACCATTGAGCCGCCTGTAAATGAAATACGCTGTTCTTTAAGATCGATCGTCGCATATGGGTTCGAACCGTTCGATCGACCGATGTTCCTCCTGGGCCAGTCTCGCGCTAAGACGAAGAAGCTTGGCCGCCTTCAACCGCCGCCACCTCCTCTGGCTGGGAAGAATCAAGTCCCGACGGCAGCGTGATTGAAGCGGAGGGGCGCAGCGATTTCCTCCCTCTCCTAGCTTCGTGGCGTCTTATAGCAGCACGGCGACGCAGAGTCCGCAGCGACGTTTTTTGAAGAGCGTCGGCACAAGAGCATTTCTTTTACCGGGCAATCCGTGCAACGGCATTTTTCGATTGATGCGAGCGCGGTCGCGACGCCCGTTCGAATAATTGTCCCGCCTTCGGAATTTCTGACCCGAATAAACGCGCCCTTCACGTCATTGATCCGTAACGCCAACGCCTCCACGTGGCACCACGCGGAGTCATCATCGCAAAGGGCGCGAACGTCGAGGATCTCGGGAACTCGTCCATCTCGGACAATTTCAAATGTAAAGGACCGCATCAAAGACCCGCCGCTTTCGATAAGCTGAAGAGGTATGGCAAGAATTGCCCCGGAGCCGACCTAATGTCACCTAGCGCTGCAGCATGACGATGGGATATCGCATCGGGCTGTTGACGCTAATTAAAAAAAGTTCTTCGCTGAGCATTCTCAACCGAAGCGGGCGCCGGTTCGCGTTAGGAAAATGTTCTAACTCAAAACATTATGGCTCCAACTCAACCGCGGGAAATCGAGCGAGTAAACCGGGACTGAACCCACTTGCGGCCCTCTATGCCGCGCAAAGACTGCCGATCGCATCGCCAGCGAATAATTTACGCCTCGATCGCTATCAATTCAAAATTTCTTTTGCGCCGGGTTTCTGCTTGGTCCGTGGATCGCCTCCTTGCAGACGATCGATAAGGAAGAACGGCAAGTAACACACAAGGCAGAACGCAATGGCTAACGGAATGAGTTGCGCGATGTAAAACGGCCATGGGGCCATGTAATCGAACAGCGATGGATGAGACGGCTTTTCCCGCAGGTAGCCGAAGTTGGTTTTGAACACAAAATTTGTTCCCACCGCAGCGGCCAGATAGACCGCCGACCAACCCAATACGCGCGGCAGCGACCCCGCGACAGGGCGCATTCCAAGACACAACGTCATGTAGAGCGCCGAAGCGATCACCCCGCCATGCAAAGCGAAAAAATTGATGAAACGAAGGTCGGGAAATCCGTACGGGAGATCGGGCGTTATAAGCGCCTGGAGAGTTCCGCCCAACGCCCAGAAATAACAAAGCTCGTAAGTCCGCTGATTTGGATGCACAAGAGTGATCACGGCTGTGATCGCCGCCCAGTCGCAAAGATGCATTGGCGCGATGGTTTCAATGGCGAGCGCGCCATGTCGGCGCAAGAGAAAATATCTCAAAATCTCGTCGCCAACGAGCAGGGCGACAAACAACCAGCGTATCATCCTGTCCGCAACGCCGCTGCGACTCGAGCGGCTGAAGGCGCATAAAACAAGGGGCGCAAACATGGTCAGGGCGATCGCCCAAAGATGTGCCGGACCGAAACGTTCGAACGAAACTACCATGCGCGTTCCGTGATTTGCGGGGAGTTTCCTCTCGATATGATCCAGGCCGGTTGACGATCGCCTTGTTGTCGCGACCCGCCGCCCGTGTTCAGCGCCGCGCCGCTGGATCAATTTCGATGATGGGCTGTCTCGATGAAGTCCTTGTGACACCCGCAGCTGCGCCTACGTCGAGTTTTTCTAGGAGTTAATTGGTAACGAGGTCGTTTTACGCCAAGGCTGCGCGCGATGCTCACAATGTCGCACCTAAGTTGTATGCCGCCGAAGCTGAATACGGCCTCGTCAGTATCTGATTCCTCCTTATGTTTTGCGAAGTTTGCGCGGTGAACCCCGGGGCGTCATTTTGCCGCTACAGAGCTTTGCTCTTTGAGGTGCCACTTTCCTTGCGCTCCGCGTCGGCGCCACTATCTAGGCTCGTATAGAGTGACAAGCTTCTAGAAGAATTACGCTAAAACGAAGCGTCGCACCGGGATGCCGAAGAGTTCATCTGAGTTCTCACTGCAGCGCCGACCGGGCGGGCGAGTGGAAGTTCATTTGGAGGTTCCTGTTCAGTAGGCCTGTCCCGGAAGGAGCACCCCCCAATGAAGCGCTTGGTCCTCTTTCTCGCCACGAATCTGGCCGTGGTGCTGGTGCTGTCGGTCACCCTGCGCTTGCTGGGTGTTGAGCCCTATCTCAATCAACAGGGGCTGAATCTGAATGCCCTGCTCGTGTTCGCGGCGGTGTTCGGCTTTGGCGGCGCTTTCATCTCGCTCGCCCTCTCAAAATGGACGGCCAAGCGGGCGGTCGGTGCCCAGGTCATAACTGAGCCAACCAGCCCGGAAGAACGATGGTTGGTGCAAACCGTCGCCCGACAGGCTCGGGCAGCCGGCATCTCGATGCCGGAGATCGCCATTTACGAGTCGCCGGAGGTGAACGCCTTTGCTACCGGCATGAGCAAGAATGCTTCCCTTATCGCGGTGTCTTCGGGGCTCCTGCAACAGATGACGCGGGAAGAAGCCGAGGCGGTGCTGGGGCATGAGGTGTCGCATGCCGCAAATGGCGACATGGTGACGATGGCGCTGATCCAAGGCGTGGTGAACACCTTCGTCATGTTCCTGTCGCGGGTGATCGGTCACGTGGTTGATCGGGTGGTGTTCAGGACCGAGAATGGTCACGGCCCCGCATTCTTCGTCACCTTGATTGGCGCGGAACTGTTGCTCGGCATCCTGGCGTCGATCATCGTACTTTGGTTTTCTCGTCAGCGGGAATTCCGCGCCGACCGGGGCGGCGCCGAGCTCGCGGGCCGTCGCCAAATGATCGCTGCGCTGCGTCGCTTGGCGTCGCTGCACCCAGCGCCCTTGCCTGACAAGATGGCCGCCTTCGGCATTTCGGGAACCTCCGGCGGCAGGCTAATGCGCCTGTTCAGAACCCATCCGCCGCTGGAGGAGCGCATCGCGGCATTGGAAAACGCATGAGCGCGCCCGACATAGTCGGTCAACAGCGCATTGCGTGTTGTTATGATATTGACCGCACCCCGTAATATTGCGTCGAGAGTATCGACAAAGAACCCAAACACAACAAACGACATGGCGTATTGAGATACGATGGCCAGCACCTACCTTGAGCTTGGACAGGCGGCCGGCATCCATCCTGACCTTTTGCATCGGATAACCGCCATCGCGACCAGTGGGCTCGACTCACTGCCATACAATGGCGCGGCAATCACGTTGCTCGGTGATCTTCGTCGTGTCCTGCGCGATTCCGATTTTGGCTCTCATCGCCATCCTGATAATAGCCAGCTATCTGGGATCGTTTTGAGAGATACTACCGAACAAGTGACCACGGGAGATAAGCTGTTGCGCTACATCCGGACATAGAAAGGCGCCGCCCCAGGCCGCCAGCACGACCAAGACAAGGCCTGGGACCACACGAAGCGCAAAATCATGGCCACCGCCGGCACGGGCAAGAAACATTCTCATGATCGAGTTCGTCGAGATTCCCGTTAGTATCGGGACGACGGCTTCGGCTGCAGTGATTTTTCCGGAGCCAACCAGCAACGCGACAGAAATTGCGGCCGAATGCGTATTGACGAGGCCGGCAAGGCCTGCCGCTAGGATAATTCCGGTATTGCCTAACCATTCCTGTAGGGCGGCCGACGCGACCAGAATCAAAGCCAGAGTGAGCGAGAAGGCCAACGCTATCGGCACGCTGAAGGCGCGCTGCTGCTGAGCTTCCGGCCGCTCTTCAGTGCGCTGCCGTAGCTCCACAACCGTCCAAATTGCCCCGTAGAGCGTTGCCGCGGCGCCCGCCGTCATGAGCGGAACCATGAGCGCTTGTAGAGTTGCTATGCTGGTCGCAGCAAGAACCGCAGCCATCTGAACAATTGTCGCAATGGATGAAAGCGACGCCCCGGCGACAGCGGCAAGCAAGAGGTTCGGCGCCTTCATGGCCCGATCGGCCATCTCCCTGATGGTGGCCGTGCTGGAGATGAATCCTGATGCTAGACCGGTTAGAGCAAGCCCATGCTGCGCACCGAACAGCCGAATCGCAACATGGCCGGCGGCGCCGATGGCCATGACGAGGATGACAACGATCCAGATCGTATAGGGATTCAACGTCGCGTAGGGCCCCATGGGGCGATCGGGAACGACCGGCAATACGACCAGAGTCGCGGCAGCGAGCACCAGGCCGTCCCGGAGTTCGTCCTCCGTCATCGCAGCACGCACGAATGTGTGCAGCGGCGCCCGCGCAGCCAGAAGAATCGCCACGACGACGCCAATACCGGCCGCAAGTTCCGGTCGGCGAACCGACAGCCCGCCGAGCAGCACGGTCATGACCAGCGCAATCTCGGTCGTCAGCCCGACGTTCTCAACATTGGCGCGCCAGTAGGCAAGCCCCGCCAACGCGAATATCCCGACCATTGCTGTTATCAGCAGCGGTTCGCCGCCAGCAAGTACGCTTACCGCGCCGACCAACGATGAAATCGCAAATGTTCTTATGCCAGCAGGCGCCCGCTCGGCATCGTGGGCCATGCGGCGTTCACGCTCGGCACCGATCAAAAGCCCGATACCGAGCGCTTCGACAAGATTGAGCAACATCAGGGGCTCGGTGTCCATCGAGCACAACTCTCCTCGGCGACAAGACCTCGTCACCAATCGCACCACTCTCGCAAGAACGCCACTCGGACGCGGCCATCGGATCAGATGTATGGTGATACGACCTCGCCCCGCATTTTTTGGAAGTGCTCCTGCGCTTTTTCCACGGACCGTCCCATGCGACGCGCCCGTCGAGCATGCTTTTTGAAAAATGAAGCGGTTCAAGCTCCTCGTGCTAAGTTGCGGCAAGATTGCACATAAATATGCGCGCTCCGCCACACTAACTTACGTCTTCATCTTGATCAAATCCGTCCACAGGGACTAACCAGCTAGTCGCGCGAATAACCATGTGCTTGTTCAGTTTGTTTGTCAGGGGAATCGGGTGAACGATTAAGCAGCGATCAGGCTTGCGAGAAAGTCGTCGTCCTAGCAGGCGGTCATTCGCTTCAGGCGCTGCGAGTCTTTGCCGGGAGACTTGCGGATCAGATTGTTGGCGATGTGCTTGAGCGTGACGAAGTTCGCGGGCGCGTTCTCGGTTCGCACGCGGCATTGGTCGTCGCGAAAGACCATGTCCATGACCCAGTGCAGACTGTTTTCGATGGCCCAATGGTCACGGACCATGGGGCCGATGGCCTCGGCCGGCAGGGTCAGCGACGTGATGTAGAGGCGCGTTTCCGCAGTTTCCTTGCTGGTCCCCGGACTTGATCCGGGGATTTCGCGGTGGGCCTCGACCATGACGACGCCGGCGAGCCCGGGCCAGTCGTGGCGCGCCTACAGCCACGCGACATCGTGGATCACGGTGTAAATGCCGATTTTAATTTCCCCAGAAGCGCCGAAGTAAAATTCCCCAGTCTGGCGGGCATGGCGATCAACCGATGTCGAGATCGGCGCCTCCGTTTTTTGGTGGCCGTCCGCGGCGCCGGAGCGTCGGCGGGATCGGCGCGGGTTGGATGCTCGCTTTTGTCCGAACATGTTCGGGCAGCAGATCGGCGTGTTCGCGCAGGCGATAGCTCGATCCTTCGATCTGGAAGACGACCGCGTGGTGCAGAAGCCGATCGAGCAGCGCAGTGGCGACGACGGGATCGCCAAAGATTTCGCCCCATTCCGCGAAGCCGCGGTTTGAGGTGAGGATCATGGCGCCTTTTTCATAGCGGGCGTTGACGAGCTGGAAGAACAGATTGCCGCCGCCGGGCGTAACCGGCAGATAGCCGATCTCGTCGACGATCAGCAGCGAGAAGCGGCAGAAGTAGCGGATTTTCTCGCGCAGCGTCCCTTCGCGCTCAGCCCTGGCGAGTGTCGCGATGATGTCGGCGAGGGAGGCGAAGTAGACGCTGCGGCCGGCTTTGACGGCCTCGACGCCGAGCGCCAGACTGAGATGGGTTTTGCCCGTGCCTGGCGGCCCTATGAGATGCACGGCTTCGGCGCGATTGATGAACTGCAACTCGGCGAGCGCCGTGACGCGGCTCTTGTCGAGCGAGGGCTGGAAGGCGAAGTCGAAGCCGGCAAGCGTATCGACGGCGGATAGGCGCGCCATCTGAAGGGCCATCCTGACGCGACGGTTCTCGCGTAGGGTGAGTTCCTCGGTGAGCAGAATGTCGAGCGCGTCGAGGGCCGTCGTCTCGCCACGCTCGATTCCGCGTAGGGTGACGTCGAGGATTTCGAGGGCGCGTGGCATCTTCAGACCGACGAGATTGCGTTTGACGCGGTCGATGATGGCGGAGGGCGTCGCGTTCATCGCGAACCTCCCTGCATCGCCAGCCGGCGTCCCACCGCGTCATAGAAAGCCAGAGGGCGTCTCGCAGCGAGATCTCCGGCGCGCAGCACAAGGGGCGGCGACGTGTCTGCTGGTCGACGGCGCGGCGACGCCGACGGGGCTTTACGATGTGCCGGATCGAGGCGTTTCTCGCCGCGGCCCTCGAGCGGCGCGTGGACGGCGATCAACACCCCGTCTTCGAAGATGCGGATGGCGTCGGCGAAGACATGGACGTCGAGGACGCGCCGGCGGGTGGTGTCCGGCACGCTGTAGAGATTGCCGCCGACGCTGACCATGCCTTCATGCGAGGCGCGCCGCTCGAGCCTTA
>JALHNR010000057.1 GCA_022843525.1 Methylocystis sp.
ACGAATGGCGGTTGCGGGAGTTTCAGCCAGCGCAGGAGCCCGCAACGCAGGAGACGCGAGAGGGCAAGGCGCTGTTTCTTTCGCATGGCTGCGGCGCGTGCCACACAATCCGCGGAACGCCTGCGGCCGGCAGGATAGGACCCGATCTAACCCATGTGGGCGGCAGGATCTCGATCGGCGCTGCGATCCTCGCGACGAACGAAGCCTCCATCGCGCGATGGATCAAGCACAATCAAGACATCAAGCCCGGAAATCTGATGCCGGCCTTTGACATCTTCAATGATAGCGAACTGCTCGCCCTGTCGCGCTATCTCGCGAGCCTGCGATGAAGCCGCGTGGCCGTCTGGGCAAGCTGTTTACATGCCCTGGACGACAGGTTCGCCGGCGTTGAGCCAGGCGAGGATGCCGCCGCCAAAATGCGTGTTGGCGTCGCGACGGCCCAGGAGCCGCGCCTGCTCCATCGCCGACACCGAGCGCTTGCCGGAGCGGCAATAGATGACCACTTGCTCGCCCTCGCCGGCGACCGGCAGCTGGCTCGGATCGAATTTCGACAGCGGATTGAACAGCGCGCCGGCGATGTGGCCCGCTGCATATTCTTCAGCCTCTCGCACGTCGACAAGCAAGACCCGCCCTGACGCAAGTCCTGACTTCAACTCTTCCAGACTGATGTCATTGAACTGATTGCCTGCGCTCATGACGCTTATTCCTCCGATCGGTCCTTCGCATGATGGTTTCGCTGTCAAGGCGTCGCCTATCCCGTGTTCCGCAAGCCCGCCGCAATGCCGTTGATCGACATCAAGATCCCTTCGCGAATGTCGTCGCCGCGCTCGCCGGCGCGATGGCGGCGGATCAATTCGACCTGCAAATAGTTCAGCGGCGCGATGTACGGGAAGCGGTGCCTCAGCGAGCGCGCGAGCGTTGGATTGTCCGCGAGCCGCTCTTTGGAGCCGAGAATTTTTTCCAGCGCGTCATTCGCGCGCGCATGCTCCGCCTCGATCATGCCGAAAATGCGCGTGGCAAGCGCCTTGTCCTCAACGAGTCCGGCATAATGATGCGCAATCGACATGTCGGTCTTGGAGAGGATCATGTCGATGTTCGAGAGCAGCGCGCGAAAGAACGGCCATTCTTCGCTCATCCGGCGCAGCAGGGCGAGCCGCGCTTTCTCGTCCTCTTCGATGAAATGCGCGATCGCAGATCCAAAGCCGTACCAGCCCGGCAGCGCGACGCGCGCCTGCGCCCAGGAGAAGCTCCACGGGATCGCGCGCAGGTCCTCGATGCGGCGCGAAGGTTTGCGCGAGGCCGGACGCGAGCCGATGTTGAGCGAGGCGATTTCCGAAATCGGCGTCGACGAAAAGAAGAAATCGACGAAGCCTTCGGTCCCGTAGACAAGGCCGCGATAGGCGGCCATGCCGGCCTGCGACAATTCTTCGGCGGCTTCCAAGAACTCCGGCGCCGGAGTCTTGTGCGCGGAGAGCAGCGTCGCTTCGAGGGTCGCCGCGACGAGCAGTTCGAGGTTGACGTGGCCGATCTGTGGATTGGCGTATTTCGCCGCGATGACTTCGCCCTGCTCGGTCAGACGGATCTGCCCGTTCACCGTGCCGGGCGGCTGCGCGAGAATGGCGTCGTAGCTCGGCCCGCCGCCGCGCCCGACAGTTCCGCCGCGCCCATGGAAGAGACGCAGGGCGACGTTCGGCAGCGGGCCGAAAAATTCCGCAAGCGCGGTCGAGGCGCGGTAGAGCTCCCAGATGCTGGTTAGGATGCCGCCGTCCTTGTTGGAGTCGGAGTAGCCGAGCATGACGTCCTGCTGCCCGCCGGAATTGACGACGAGCTTGAGGATGCCGGGCAGAGCATAAAACTCCTGCATGATCGGCGCGGCGTTACGCAGATCCTCGATGGTTTCGAAGAGCGGCACGATGATGAGATCGGCGACGACGGCCTGTGTGTCGCGCGGATCCAGCGTGCCCCGCATCAGGCCGCATTCTTTTTGCAGCAGCAGAACTTCAAGGAGGTCGCTCACCGTTTCGGTGTGGCTGATGATGTAATGGCGGATCGCCTCGTCGCCATAGAGCCGGCGCATCTCTCGCGCGCGTTCCATGATCGTCAGTTCGCTCGTGGCGCGGTCGCTGTATGTCGCGCCCGGCAGGCGCACCGGCCGCGGATCGTTGAGCAGCCTCAGCAGCAGCTGCTGCTTTTCGACTTCCGGCAGGGCGGCGTAATCGTCGACGACGCGGGCGACGCCGAGAAGCTCGGCGATGGTCTCCTCGTGCCGGTCGGAGCTTTGCCGCAAATCGAGCGTCGCAAGGTGAAACCCGAAGACTTCGACGGCGCGGATCAGCGGCTCGAGCCGCTGCGTGGCGATGACTTCGCTGTGATGCACGCGCAGCGATTCATCGATGGCGACGAGATCGGCGAGTAGCGCCCATGAATTGGCGTAAGGCTCGCCTGGCGCGACGGCGTGGCGCGCCGCTTGGCCGCCGGTCAGCTTCTCCAGTGTGCCGGCGAGGCGCGAATAGACGCCGATGAGCGCGCGGCGATAGGGCTCGTCATCCCGATGCGGATTGTCGTCGCCCGAGCGGGCCGCAAGCGCTTCGAGCGCCTTGGTGCAGCCGGCGTAACGCCGCGACATCGAAAGTTCCGCGCCGAGCTCATGCACTTCGATGAGATAAAAGCGCAGCACGGTTTCGCATTGCATGCGCAGGGCGGTCGAAAGCGACTCCGCCGTCACGTTCGGATTGCCGTCGCGGTCGCCGCCGACCCAGGCGCCCATGCGCAGGAAAGGCGGCACGCGCAGTCCGTCGAGACGCTGTTCGATGTCGGCGTAAAGGCGCGGGATCTCGCGCAAAAAGGTGCTGCGATAATAGCTCAGCGTGTTCTCGATTTCGTCGCGCACGGTCAAGCGCGAATGACGCAACAGTTCCGTCTGCCAGAGCTGCGAGACGCGGGCGCGAAGCTGCATCTCGTTTTGCGCGCGCTCGGCCTTGCCGCGCATATGTTCGCGCGCGGCGAGCAGTTTAAAGATCGCGTGTTCGGCATCGAGCAGGCTCTTGCGGCGCACTTCCGTCGGATGCGCGGTCAGCACCGGCGAAATCCAGCCGCGCGCCAGCGCCTGAGCGATCTTGCCGGCGCCGACGGCGGCCTTGCGCAGACGCGCGAAGGTCGTGGCGAGGCTCGGCGCGCCGGTGAAGGCGCCGCTCGCCTGGGCGCGGGCGCGCTGCTGCAGCGGATGCAAATCTTCGGCGATATTGGCAAGATGCGAGAAATAGCTGAAGGCGCGGATCACGGTGCGCGCCTCTTCGGCGGTCAGCGCGCGCAGCAACGCGTCGAGGTTTCTATCGGCTTCGGCGTCCCCGTTGCGGCTGGCGGCGACGGAGAGCCGCCGGATCGTCTCGATGCGCTCGAAGGCCGCGGCGCCCTCATGTTCGCGAACCGCGTCGCCGAGCAGGCGCCCAAGCAGGCGAATGTCCTCGATGAGGGATTCGTCGCCCTTCAAGGGTTCGGGATCGGCGCCCGCCGCCGGAGCGGTCGTAACGAGCTTTTCCTGCGCCTGCGCTTCAAGCTGCATACTATCGCGACCTTTGAACGTTTTCCGCGCGTCAGGGCGCGTCCAAGGCAGCTATAGCAGGCTTCGGACGCCTTTTCGACGCGTCTGGCGTTCGGCGCCTTTTCGACCGTCGCGCGCGGCTTCTAAAAGCCGAAGAAATCCGGCTCTTCGCCGTGATACTTACGAAAATCGGTGGGAGATAGCTGCTTCCGGCAGGGTCGCGACAGATACGGCATATACCGCTTGAGGCAATTTTCCATCTCGAAAATGAAGACGGTGTTGCCGCCGCAGAACCGGTAGGCGTCGGAGGCGCAGGCGTCCTGCTCGACCGCCATATCGTCGGCCGTGTTGCCTGCCCAGGTGTTCACGGCGAGCGCAGGCGTAGCGCCGCTCATCGCGCATAGCAGCGCAACCAATATGGTTTTTTGCACGGGAGCCTCGCCGCCAACAGTGCGAACCGCAACTTTCAACGCCCGAAACTGCGTCAAGCGGGACAGTTTGACAAGAGCGGATGCGCTTGCCGTAGCGCCCGAAACTGCGGCACTTGTTCGAGGCGGCTCTGCCGCTTATAGACGTCGGCGACGATGCGATCCGCCTAATCTCCGCAATTTGCGGCGCTAATGGTCAAAGCCATGCTCGATACAACCGAAATTCTTATCTTTGCCGGGGTCGGCCTGGTCTTTGCCTTGGGCCTCCTCGCGTTCTGCAGGTGGTCGGGCGCGGCCGTCCAGCGGATCGCCGCCTATGCGCTGATCGCGCTGTGCTTCCTCTACGTCGGCTTCGCCTTCCGCGCTGAGGAGCCGGGCCCCTGGGTCGGCTTTGAAATGACCGGCGTCGCCGTCTTCGGCACGCTCGCCGGCATGTCGATCATCGGCTCGCCCTGGTGGGTCGTCGCGGGCCTCGCGCTGCATCCGCTCTATGCGATTTACTTTCACTATATCGGCGCCGCCTCGCAATTCGCCCCCGCGCCCTTCGTGGTCGCGAATGCGGCCTTCGACGTCGCGATGGCGCTTTTCGTTGCTTATGCCGCTCTGCGCGGCGGTCGCAAGAGCGCGGCGGGCGTCCAGAAGACGTCTGAGAAGGAGGCGCCGCAGCGCAGACTCGCCGCGCGCTCCCAGCATCGTTCGCAAAGCCGCGACGCCGGAGGTCCGGCGTGAACGCCCCCGCGGACTTCTCCTTGCGCTATGACTGGGGCGTCGAAGAGATCGTCGCGATCCATGATCAGCCGCTGCTCGATCTCGTCGCGCAGGCGAACGCCGTTCATCGCCGCTTTCACGACGTCAATGACGTGCAGAAGGCGGCGCTGCTGTCGATCAAGACCGGCGGCTGTCCGGAAGACTGCTCCTATTGCCCGCAATCGGCGCATCACCGTGAAGTGAAGCTCGACCGCGTCGATCTCTTGGAGACGGCGGAGGTCCTCGGCGCCGCAAAGACCGCCAGAGAGGCCGGCGCCGATCGCTTCTGCATGGGCGCCGCCTGGCGCTCGGCGCCCGAGGGCAAGCGTTTTGACGCCGTGCTCGACATGGTGCGCGGCGTGCGCGCGCTCGGCATGGAGGCCTGCGTCACGCTCGGCATGATCAACGAGTCGCAAGCGAAGCGCCTCGTCGAGGCCGGACTCACCGCCTACAACCATAATCTCGACACCGGCCCTGAATTCTATAACGAGATCATCACCACCCGCACCTATCAGGACCGTCTCGACACGCTCAAGGCGGTGCGCGGCGCGGGGCTCGAGATGTGCTGCGGCGGCATCATCGGCATGGGCGAAAGCGTGAAAGACCGCGCCGGCATGTTGCAGACGCTGGCGTCTTTCGATCCGCATCCGGAAAGCGTGCCGATCAACGCGCTGGTCGCCGTCGAGGGCACGCCGCTCGCGGGGCGCGCGCAGATCGACCCGCTCGATCTCGTGCGCATGATCGCGACGACGCGCATTGTGATGCCGAAGGCGCGGGTGCGGCTCTCTGCCGGCCGCTCGTCGCTGTCGCGCGAAGCGCAAATTCTCTGCCTCGTCGCCGGCGCCAATTCGATCTTCTATGGCGAGAAGCTGCTGACGACGGGCAACGCCGGCGTCAATGAAGACGATGCGCTGTTCGCCGCGCTTGCGGCGCGCGAGGCGTGCGCTCCCGCCGCGTCCTAAGAGTCTTCGGCCGGGCCGAAGATCAGCTCGAAATTCCTGCGCAGCGCGGCGTCGACGGCAGGCAGGCCCGCCGCCACGCCGAGGTCCGCAAGGCTCGTGACGCCAAGATGGGCGTCGCGCACGCCGCAGGGCGCGATGCCGGAAAAATGCGTCAGATCCGGCGCGACATTGAGCGCGATCCCGTGGAAGCTCACCCATTGCCGCAGGCGCACGCCGATGGCGGCGATCTTGTCTTCCGCCATTTCGCCGCTCGGTCCCTTGGCCTTCTCGGGCCGCTCGACCCAGACGCCGACGCGCCCGGCGCGCCGCTCGCCCGTAACGCCGAAATCGGCCAGCGTCGCGATGATCCACGATTCAAGCGCGCAGACGAAGGCGCGCACGTCGCGTTGGCGTCGCGAAAGATCGAGCATGACGTAAGCGACGCGCTGCTTGGGCCCGTGATAGGTGAATTGCCCGCCGCGTCCGGTGCGATGGACGGGAAAGCGCGCCTCGAGCAGATCCTGCTCCTTCGCCGAGGAGCCGCCGGTATAGATCGGCGGATGTTGCAGCAGCCAGACGCATTCGCGCGCCTCGCCCGAAGCGATCGCCGCGGCGCGCGCCTCCATAAAAGCCACCGCCTCTTCATAGGGCACGAGATCGTCGCTGACGCGCCACTCGACCGGCGGCGCGCCTGTGGGCGCGCGCATCGTCGTATCAGCGGCGGGCGCCCGAGGGCAGTCGGCTTGGCTCATCGCGTCACTCGGATCTAGCCTCGGCCAGGTGGTAGATGTATATAACACACTTGTAGAAAGGTTCAGGCATGGCCCTCAATATCAAGAACGCCGAAACCGAGCGACTGATCGATGAATTGGCGCGCGTCTCCGGCGAAAGCAAGACTGCAGCCGTCACGATCGCGGTGCGCGAGCGCCTCGCCCAGTTGCGCGCGAAAGAAAACGCGCCACTCGCCGAGAGGCTTGTCGCCATCGGCAAGGAATGCGCGGCGCGTCTCGATCAAAAGACGCTATCCCTCGATCATGATGCGCTGCTTTATGATCTGCGCGGCCTGCCGAAGTGATTCTCGACACCTCCGCGCTGATCGCGATCTTGCGCGCCGAGCCCGAGGCGCTGTTTTTTGCGCAAGCCATCGCAGCCGCAAAGATTCGCCGCGTCTCCGCCGCCAGCTATGTCGAAACCGCCGCCGTCATCGACTCGGCCGGCGACGCCGTGGCGAGCCGCCGGCTGGATGAGCTTCTCGAAGAAGCCGGCGTCGTCATAGAACCGGTGACGGCGGAACAGGCGCGACTCGCCCGCGCCGCCTATCGCGACTTCGGCAAGGGCCGCGGCCACAGGGCGAAACTGAATATGTGCGACTGCTTTTCCTATGCGCTGGCGAAGACTTTTCGCGAGCCGTTGCTCTACAAAGGCGACGGCTTCACGCATACCGATGTGCGAAGCGCCTTGTGACGGACAGCAGCCGCTTGTCATCTGGGAGCCGATTTGTTAGACGCAGCGCGCCGGCGCTTCGCGTTAAGCGGAGCGTCCTTGCGGCCGTGGCGGAATTGGTAGACGCGCTAGCTTGAGGTGCTAGTTGGGCAACCAGTGGAGGTTCGAGTCCTCTCGGCCGCACCAAGGTTAGCGCCACAAAAGCGCCCCGAGCTCGCCCGGCCAGTTGTGGCGCCGCAGCGGGCAAACATCAGCCACATTCCCCAATGCATTATGGTCGCGCTGGCGCTTGGTCAGTGCGAGCCGCGCGCTGGATCTTCGCAAATGGGCGCGCCACGCCTTGCGCGCCACCCTTTGCGCGCAGCCCGCGAGGCGCGTTCGACGCCGGCTCTTTTCGTTCGACCGCGCCCGGAGAGGGAAGCATGGCTGTATCGTTAAGAGACCGCAGGCCGCCGCCAAAGGCCGACGATATCGAGACGCGCGCCCGCTATGCCTGGCGCGATATCGAAGGCGACAGGCGCATGGCGTCGCAGCGGCCGGCGGGTTCGCGCCGCCAGACCTACGCGACGGCGTCCGATCGCAACTTCGAAAGGGTCGAGCGCTTCTTCTATATTGGCGCCGCGGCGCTTGTCGTCGTCGGCACCGCGATCGTCGTCGGCTCCGCGTTCTGGGGCGAGCTTCCGCAGAATGGCGATCCCGCAGATTCGATGACGCCCCAAAAAATAGCGCCTCCCGCGCCGCGGGGCGCGCAGAACCAGGCGCAGCTGGGGGCGCCGGCCGCCAATCTGCGATCGCAGGAACAGCCGCCCTCGATCATCGCCGGACCGGTGGGGCCGACAGCGACGCCAGAACGCGCCGCATCGGCGCAGGACGGCGCCGAACCGGCGCTGGGCGCCCAAGCGTCGAACCCTCTCGCGTCGTCCATCGCCAACCTCGAACTCGAGCCGGAATTTCTTAGCGACGGCATCGCGGGAAAGCGCCGATCGGCGCGCCGCGGGGCGCAAGATGACGCGTCGGCGACGGCGAACGTCGCGGCCGAACAGGAGCCGCCCGCGTCCGAAGCGCGAACCGGCAAATGCTACGTCAGAATTTCGGGGCGCGTGGTCAACAGCGGCGTCTGTCAGATCTCGCGAAAAGGCGGGGCGGTGATCTTCCAATATTCCGGTCAGACGCTGACGCTTTCTCCGGTCAGGGGAAAAGCCTGGTCCGCGGCGCTTGGCGGCAAGACGCTCGGAAATGTTTACAAGAGCGGATCCTGCTGGAGTTCAAAGAGCACGTATGTCTGCGATCGCGGCTAAGCGGCGCGAAAGTCATAAGACAGCAGCGCTTCCGATCACATAATCACTCTGTGAACTTTTTCGGAACCTGCGGCTAAGGCTCGCCGGATTTCGGCGGCTCTTGCACTCCATGATCATGCTCATGCGCCTGCGGCGCCTGCCTGGCCTTTGGTCCAAGCGTTTTGGCGATGATCGGCTCTGTCGTCGAGGTCCAATCCGGACCGGCGGCGACAATCGGGGTCGGCGCGTCCCCCGGAACCATGTGGACAAGCGAATAGCCGCGCTTTTTCAGTTCGCGCAGAAATTCAGGCAGCATCTGCGCGGTGATCCCCTGCGAATCATGGAAGAGCACGATGCCTTTGCGGTTCTTTTCAAGCCGCGACAGCACGAGATCCAGTTCCGCCTTGGGCGTCATATGCGACCAGTCCGAAGCCCACAAATCCGAGCCGAAGATTGTGTAGCCGCGCGCCGTGAGGTCGGCGACGAGCGCGGGCGTATCGGCGAAGCCGGGAAAGCGGAAGAAGGGCGCGGCCGTCGCGCCGAGCGCCTTGTTCACGGCGGCGATCCCCTTGTCGATGTCGGCCTTGGCGGCGTCCTCGTTCATCAGCCTCAGGGTCTTGTCGGGGTGGCTGTAGGAATGGTGAGCGATGGTGTGGCCCTCCGCGGCGGCGCGCTTCACCAGAGCGGGCAGGCTTTCCGCATTCCGGCCGATCAGAAAGAAGGTCACGCGCGCGCATTCCTTGGCGAGCGCGTCAAGCACTTGCGGCGTGGGAGAGGCCGGTCCGTCATCGAACGTCAGCACCACCTCATGGTCGCGCAAATCGAGCGTGCGCGGATAGCTTTGCAGGCCGACCGCCGTTCCCTTGGCGCGGTCGATTTCAATGATGCGCGACACGCCAAGCGCGTCGGGTCCGCAGGTCCGTTCCGCGGCCGCCGCGTCGTTCGGCGCGCCAAAAAAGCCGGCGACGGACAGAGCCGCCAGCAGCATAAGCGCGAACCGCAGGAGGGGAGCGTCGACTGTCGCTTTGGATTTTTTCAGCAATGGAAAAATGGCGGTCATGACGGCTTGCCGGTTTGATTTCTCGCGCCCTCGGGTTAAGAGCGCCACCATAATATAGCGCGGGACCGCCAATGCCGCTCGATCATGAAGATACGGCGACCGCCGCGGAGGACTTCCGCGACGGCGGAGAGGCGTCTCTCAGCCGGGAATTCGTTCTGGACGTCGAAGGCGCGATCGCGCTGGGCGACGCGGAGCGCGTTCACGAGCTTGTCGGCGATCTGCACGAGGCGGACCTTGGCGCTCTGCTGGAGCTCTTAAGCCACGAGGCGCGACCGCGCCTCGTTGAGCTGATGGGCGCTGACTTCGACTTTACCGCCCTGATGGAGGTGGGCGAAGCGACCCGCGAGGACATCCTCGAGGAACTCCCGGTCGAGACTCTCATCGAGGGCGTGCGCGAACTGGAAAGCGACGACGCCGTCGCCATTCTCGAAGGTCTGGAGCCGAAAGAACAGGCGGAGGTCCTCGATGCGCTCCCAGCGCAAGAGCGGATCGTTCTGCGCCGCTCGCTGGACTATCCTGAGGATTCCGCCGGGCGCCTGATGCAGACGACGTTTGTCGCGGCGCCCCCCTTCTGGACGGCGGGGCGCGTCCTCGATTTTTTTCGAGAGTGCGGCGAAGAGAATCTGCCGGAGAGCTTTTTTGAAGTCTTCGTCGTCGATCCTGGCTACCGTCTGCTTGGAACCGTTTTCCTCGACGCCCTGGTGCGGGCCAAGCCAAGCGTGCGGCTCGATGACATCATGCAGGAGGATCGGCGGCGGGTGAAGGCGACCGAGGACGGCGCCGAGGCGGCGCGGCTCTTCGAGCGCTACAATCTCGTTTCCGTTCCGGTTGTCGATGAATCCGAACGGCTCGTCGGCGTTCTCACCATCGACGACATTGTCGACGTCATTCAGGAGCAGGCGTCGGACGAGATCCTGGCGCTCGGCGGCGTGAACCCCGAAGAAGAGCTGACCGACAATTTCTGGTGGATCGCGCGGAGCCGCTTTACTTGGCTCTCGGTCAATATGCTGACCGCCTTCATCACCTCCAGCGTGCTCAAGCACTTTCAGCTGCAGCTGGAGCAAATGGTGGCGCTGGCGGTGCTGGGACCGATTGTCGCGGGACAGGGCGGCAATTCCGCGACCCAGACCATGACCGTCGCCGTGCGGGCGCTCGCCACCCGCGAGCTGACCCGCGCCAACGCCATACGGATTATTTTCAGGGAGCTGGCCATCGGCGCGGTCAATGGCGCGGCCTTCGGCCTGGTGACCGGCATCGTCGCCGCCAACTGGTTCAACAATGTTGGGCTTGGGCCTGTTATCGCCATGGCGATGTTCACGAATCTCGTCGCGGGCGCCTTGGGGGGCATCGTCGTGCCGCTCGCATTCGACAAGCTCAAGTTCGATCCTGCCGTCGCTTCGGGGCCTTTCGTGACGACCATCACCGACGTGGTCGGCTACGGGGCGTTCCTTACAATCGCCAGTATGTGGTTCCATTTGGGCTGAGGCGCTTGGGGCGTTTACGCTCCGTTACCGCCTGCGGAGATAATTTGGCGAAATGCGCCCGTTCAAATATTTTCCCCTGCTTCCTTCCGCCCTCGTGTGCGCCGTATCGGCTGCGGCGACCCTCGCCGGCTGCGGCAGCTCCTATGATCCGAGCTTTTCGCGCCGGCCGCGGTTTCAGACCAGCGCGCCGCTGATCAATCCCAAGCGCGACCCGAGCTTCCTCGCCTACGCCGTGCCGGAGACAGATCTGCATAAATTCCCGGCGACGCGCAGCGCCGAATTCGCCGTCCACGGCATCGACGTCTCCAAATATCAGGGGAATATCGACTGGGAGCAGGTCAAGGACTCCGGCGTCTCCTTCGCCTTCATCAAGGCCACGGAAGGCGGCGACCGGGTCGACTCGAAATTCGCATATAATTGGGCGGCGGCGAAGGCCGCCGGCGTGCCGCGCGGCGCCTATCACTTCGTTTACTGGTGTCGCCGGCCGCATGAAGAGATCGGCAATTTCGTCAGCGTCGTGCCGAATGAGCCCGACGCGCTGCCGCCGGTGCTCGATGTCGAGGCGACGCCGACGTCGGGAACCTGCAAACGCACGCTCTACCGCGAGGAAGTGCTGCGCGACATGAAGGACATGCTCACGCAGATGGAACGCCATTACGGCAAGAAGCCGATCATCTATTCCTCGGTCGACTTCTATCAGGCGATCCTGCACTCCGACGCTTTGTCCGAATATCCGATCTGGGTACGCTCGACGAAATACCATCCCAAAGTTCGCTACGGCGACCGCAACTGGACGTTCTGGCAGTATCGCTCGGACGGGCGCGTGCCGGGCATCACCGGCGCGGTCGACCAGAACACGTTCAACGGCTCAGCCGATCACTGGCGAAGCTGGCTCGCGCATCAGACCGGCCTGGCGGCGGCGCCGGTCGCGGCGCGGCCCGCCGACGATCGCGGCGGCAAGCAGCTCATCGAGGAAGATCCGGCGATGCTGTCGGGCGGCGAAAAGAACGCCTATGACAAGGCGGCGAGCGCGCCCGTCCCGCCGGCCGCCGTCCAGTAGGGGAAAGCCGCCGGGCCCGATCGCCCTTGAATGCCCGTCGCCGGGGTAGCCATGGGGCGAGATTTCGCGTATAGGCGCAACGCCAGTTTCCGCCGCGCGGCGCTCCCGTCCGCGGCCTTCCGTCAGAGAGAGAATAAATGGCCGTTCCGAAGAGAAAAACCTCGCCGATGAAGCGGGGATTCCGTCGCTCCGCCGACGCCCTCAAGGCGCCGACCTATATCGAAGACAAGGATTCCGGCGAGCTCCGCCGGCCGCATCACGTCGATCTCAAGTCCGGCATGTATCGCGGACGTCAGGTGCTGAAGCCGAAATCCGTCGAGGAATAAGCGCTCCGACGTGTGAGGAAATGAAAGCGGGCCGCGAGGCTCGCTTTTTTGTTTTCGAACAGTCATGCGGGCCTTATTCATTCCCGGCGGTCGGGATCGCTTAGGCTACGCGAAGTTTTGCAAGGGCGTCCTTGCCGGGTAGGATCCTGCGGAGGAAATACTCGTGAATAGCGTTGATATAGGTATAGTTACGTTTTTTGCAACATTGCTTGCAGGTATATTTGGATTTTCTGTTACACTACGGCTGAAAGAGAACTGGCTTGATGGCATATCTAGGGATCAGTTCAAAGCCGTGAGAAACATGATTGCTTCGCTGCTTGCAGTATGCCTCGGCTTCTTATTGGTGACGGCAAAAAACAATTTTGATAAGAAAGTTGACGAGGTGAGAACGCAGGCGTCTAAAGTTATTTTATTGCACCGCGTGTTGGATTTGTATGGCGACGAAGCCAATGGAGCGAGAACAAAAATAATAAATGCTTTGCAGGGTCAGATTAATCTGTTGCAGGTCGCGAGCGGAAATTACATCGATCAAAAGGAGGCTTTTAAAAAGGCCAAGATCGATTCATTTCGCGAAGCAGTGCTCTCTTTGGAAGACAAAGATCAGAAAAAATCGTGGGCGAAGACGGCCGCGCTTAATTTAACACAAGAAATCACCGGCATAAGATGGAAGATATATAGCGACTTGAACGCCAATATACCGCTGGAGGTGGTCATATTCCTGATCGCATTGCTCGTGACAGTTTTCTTTAATTTCGGCGTCATTTCGCACCATCATTGGACAGCGGCGCTTGGGCTTGTCACGGCGTCCCTATGTGTCTCCGGGGCGATCTTTCTGCTGGTGGAGCTCGATCGGCCGTTCCAGGGATATTTCACCGTTCCCACCGACCCGCTTAAATCTGCAGTCGATATTATCAAGATGGGTTAGGCGATACTTAGAGTTATTTGCTTTTGCCCGAAAGATCTCGCCAGCGTTGATCAGCGCCGCTTCTGAGCCGTCGCGAGCAGCGGCAGCAAAAGCGCCCGCGGCGTCGCCGCCGCACCCCAAACGAACATCCGGTTGACGAGGCCCGGCACGATGACGCGCTTGCCCGCCATGAGGCCCTCATAGCCCTGGCGCGCCACTTCCGAAGCCGGCAGCATCGCCGGCTTTATCGCCGTCATGAAGCCGGAGAGATCCAACCCGGCGCGCGCCTGAAAGCCGGTCTGCACCGGGCCGGGACACAGGCACGCGACCTTCACCCCCAGCGGCTTCAATTCCTGCGACAGCGCTTCGCTGAACGAGCGCACATAGGCCTTGGTGGCGTAATAGACGGCAAAGCCCGGTCCCGGCATGAAGGCCGCGACCGAGGCGACGTTGAGCACGCCGCCCTTCGCCGCGACGATCGCCGGCAGAAAGCGCAAGGTCAGCGCGGTGAGCAGGCGCAGGTTGAGATCGACGATCGCAAGCTGTTCGGCGGCGTCGAGTTCGATCGCCCGGCCCATGAGGCCGAAGCCGGCGTTGTTGACGAGGTAGCGCGGCGTCACGCCGGCCTCCGCCAGCCGCTGCGACAGCGTCTCAGCGGCGCCCTCAGTTGTGAGATCGAGTTCGATCGGGAGCGGGCGGACGGCGCCATCGGCGGCGATTTCATCGGCCAGCGCCTCCAGCCGATCGCCGCGACGGGCGACGATCGCAAGTTCATGGCCGTTGGCGGCGAAGATGCGGGCAAGCGCCGCGCCGATGCCGTCGGACGCGCCGGTGATGACCGCGACCGGGCGCGTCACTGGCCGTCACCCTTGCTCGGCGACCAGGGGCCGGTCGGCGCCGGGACGGCGGCCTCGCGGAACTCGCGGCGCAGCTCGACGCGCTCGCGCGTCGAGACGCCGAGCAATTCGGCGACGCGCCAGACGACATTCTCTTCGAATTCATGCACCGCGCCGTCCGCATGCGCCATGTCCCACAGCATGCCGACGATCTGCCGGCGCCCGTCCTCATCAAGTCGGCGCTTCAACACGCTCGTAAAACGATAGAGGTCGACGGCGTCGCGCTCGCTCTCCTGCGCGGAGTCGATCAGATCGGTCGCCGCGTCGCCTTCAA
>JALHNR010000058.1:0-7221 GCA_022843525.1 Methylocystis sp.
TTTGAATGTCTTCGACAGAATAAGTTCGGCGACCATTCGTGACAGTCGTCGCGACTCCTCGTCCCTCCGCCGCGACCTGCCTGAGATACCCTTCGTGAATGCCGATTAGTTTTGCGGCTTCCGCAGGCGAAAAGTGACGGATAGTCTTCTCTGCGGATGGAGGGAAACTGTGTCGCTGATGCGCCTGGAGCTGTTCCGACAGATCTCGTGCGTGGCGCTGAATCAGCGTCCTCAGCTCGGTCGTCGCCGGGATCAGATCTAAGGGTTGGCGTGACATCTTGGAAGCGAATTCCTCGAGTGTGGAAGCTGCGGAGATTTTCGAAGTTTTCCTTTTTTAGCGCGTCTTCCCGCCATTAATGCCGATTCTGTCCCACCGCGCAAGAAATTTAGTCCTAACGAAATATTAACGGGCTTGCTGCGGAAGAGGCCTTCTGACCAACAAAGTGGGCGTTTAACGTCCAGAGATGATTCGCGCAAAGGGCGGCGTTACGACGATCCGGTAGGACCGTGGAGCAACGGACAATCGCGTGCAAGATAGTTAGCCGCGGCTAACTACCGCCGGACCTTTTGTGGACCGGACTATCCAATTGTTGGGCTTGGTTGAAATGATGCCGTTAGCCGCGGCTAACAGACGCAAGGCCACGGCGAACAAAATCGGAGAACCGATGGCCTTTCCGAGTCCAGCTTGATTTGAAATTCGGTGACCGAACGCGGAAGGATTCGTCACGCTGCTCATGCGCCGCTTTTCGCAAATCTCCACACAGGAATGCCCATCTTGCGGGCCTTGTCGGCAAGGTTCTCGACGATCCCGGAACCAGGGAAGACGATGATGCCGATTGGCAGCGCCTCGAGCATCGCGTCGTTGCGCTTGAACGGCGCCGCGTTCTTGTGCCGGGTCCAATCTGGTTTGAAGGCGACTTGCGCGACTTTGCGGTTGTCAGCCCAGCAGGCGGCAATGCGTTCCGCGCCTTTCGGTCCGGCTCCATGGAGAAGGACCATGTCCGTGTGCTTCGCGCGAACCTTGTCGAGCGCTTCCCAGATGCGAAGGTGGTCGTTGCAGTCTGGTCCACCCGCAAAGGCGATCCGAGGGCCAGGGGGCAGGAGCACCCGTGTCTCGGCCAGCTTCTTGGCGTTGAGAAAATCCCGACTGTCGATCATCGCCGAGGTCAAAGCGCGGTGATTAACCTGCGATCCCGAACGCGGACGCCAGGACGAACCAGTCTCGGTCCCATAGAGATCGGCGAGATGATCGCGGAAGAATTCGAAGGCGTTACGACGCTCCGTCAGGGTCAGCCCTTGGGCGATCAATCGCTCCAGCTCGACCGAACGAATTTCAGAGCCGTCCTGTTCGGTATGAGAGCGACGCTGCGCAGTTTCATTGTCGTCGAGATCTCGGCCGATGCGATCCGCCTTGCGGTGGAAGAGGTTCACGAAGGACCAGAGAAGGTCGGGGAGATCCGCTTCAAGCCGCGTGTCGATGAAAAGCCCCGACAAGGCTTCGACAACAGATTCGAGCGCCAAAGATGCGGCGTCGGAGGAGGGTAGGGGGCGCGGATCTGGCTCGTCCTCGAAGGGCCGATAGCCATGAAGAGCCAGCTCGTCGAGAAGATGCGTGGAGGGTGATCTCTCGTCGTGATCAGAGTGAGGTTCGTCAAAGGGCAGGGGAGCGATTTCGTTCATCATGGCGGTAGCTTCTTCGCTTACGGCCGCGCCAATCGCGGCCTGACAGCGATCTCGAGCCACAGGCGGAACGCGCCGCACCCGAAGGGCCGGAGCAGCGCGGAGGACGCTTCCCGCCGACTTGTTTGATCCGCGAGGAATGCCCGGCCCCTGAGGGCCGGGTAGGGGAAAGAAGTCGGCGGGAAGCGTTGCGGCTTGCGAGCCGCTTGTGGCGTCATCGCTGCTCTATCAGGCCAGCGCGCGGCCCTCTCGAAAAAGAGCGCTCGCGATGAGAATGAGCGAAATCCCGCTCCGACGATCGTCACGAAAGTGGGGAAAGTCGATGGCCGCTCTCAAAACGAAAGCGCGAATTGCTCAGTCGATTTCGATCTTCAGCGCCCGTCGCAATCACCTCAAGATCGAAGCGGCGCGGTTCCCTCGTTGAGAATGTCGAGATAGGCGCGATAACTGAAAACTCGGCCACGACGGCGGCCCGTGATTTCTTCGACGATCCCGAGGCGTACGAGATCGCTCAATGCGGCGTTCACCGTCGGCGCCGTCAAACCTGTGCGCGCAACTAGGCCATTGGCAGTGACAAAAGGATTCTGCTGGAGCAGTTCGTGAAGGCGCAGCGTGGACCCGGCGCGGTCACTCTCTGCCGCGATCCGTTCCCGGTCTTTCGTGAAAAGATCGGCGATACGCACCGCTGCATCGAACGCTTGGTTCGCCGTCTCTGCGACGCCATCGAGGAAGAATTCGAGCCACGCTTCCCAGGCGCCGTTCTCGCGAACTTCCTGGAGCAGCCTATAATAGTCGGCGCGATGCGTTTTCAGATAGAGGCTGAGATACAAAAGCGGATTGCGCAACACGCCATTGGCGCAAAGGAAGAGCGTCACCAGGAGACGCCCAACGCGCCCATTGCCGTCGAGAAACGGATGGATGGTCTCGAATTGGACATGCAGCAACCCGGCCTTGATGAGCGCTGGCAGTCGCGATTCAGTCTCGTGGATGAAACGCTCGAAGGCGTCGAGGCAGGCGTCGAGTTCACTAAGCGGAGGGGGAACGAAAAGGGCGTTGCCTGGTCTTGTGCCGCCGATCCAATTTTGAGAACGGCGAAATTCTCCTGGGTTCTTTGTTTCTCCGTGGCCACCCTGGAGAAGGCGAGCATGTAATTCACGGATTAGCCGGAGCGACAGCGGAAACTCCCCAAGTCGCTTCAGACCGTACATCATCGCGTCAACGTAATTGGAGACTTCCCGAATGTCGTCGATCGGCTGGCCCGACTGAGCCTCCGTCTCGAAACGCAAGAGGTCCGAGAGCGTCGACTGCGTACCCTCGATTTGCGACGAAAGCACCGCTTCCTTGCGAACATACATGTAGAGAAAGAGTTCCTGCCGCGGCAGCAGCACGGCGGCGCCGTCCAGTCGGCCGAGCGCTCGCTCGGCGGCGCTGAGGCGGTCCAGAAGCGGCAAAATGTCGATTTCCGGTTTTGGGGGAAGCGGCGGCGGGACAAAGGCGCGCACGACTTCTCCCGCCACCGGCGTTTCCACATAGCGGCCAAGACGGCTGTTTTCACGATGATCGAGAGTCATCGGGCGATCATGCCGGGAATCACTTATTTAAGCAAACACCGTCATACTTAAATAGCGCGAGGGCGAAGGTAAGGGGCTTTAATTTGAGTGCCGGGCGACCACTCAAACAATTGGTGCGTTCAGCGAGGGCGACACGGCTCAAAGCGCTGCCTTCCAATCCGCCTACTACATTTCGGCTGAAAAAGAGGGAAAGTAACTGTATCTAGATTGGTGTTCGTGTATTGTTCGCTTCAGTAGATTCCCTCGAATCAGGGTCCGCGCATGAGTCACTCAGACACTGTCCGCGAACTTGTCTCCCTTCTCAAGCCACAAAATGAGGCGCGCCCTACAATCCTGTTGGGCGCCGGCGCTTCATTCTCGTCCGGAGTTCCACTGGCCGACGAGAGCGTTAGGCGTATCGCAAGACGATACTACGCTGAGCGAGTAGTCGCCGGTCAGGTGCTGCCCGAACAAGTGAAAACCTCGGAGTGGATGGCTTGGCTCGGCGACCAGCCTTGGTTCATCCGCGATCCGGCGAGGCTCTCAGAAAATTTCCCGTTGGCCGTCAAGCATCTGCTCCGACCACAAGCATATCGGCAGAGATTGCTGCTGGACTTGATTGCAGCCAACGCCGAGATCGGAAGCGGATATCGGCATCTCGCTGAACTTGTCTTGCGCGGATTAGTCGGAACGATTCTCACGACCAATTTCGACATCTGTCTTCCGCGGGTCCTAAACGACAAGCGGCCGCACATTCGTCACGTCGCAGAGGTGAACCGCGGGCCGGACGACTTCCGCGAATTCGACATCTTCAACCGAGCTCAAATCGTATGGCTCCACGGAAAAGCCGAGCAATACACAGACAGAAATCTGGCCGAGGAAGTTGCGCAGCTCGATCCAAAGCTAGTGGGAGTCCTCTTCCCGCTTCTCCAGTCCACGCCTCTTATCGTGGTCGGCTATCGAGGCGCCGAGCCATCAATCATGACCAGCCTGCTCGGTGAGACCGGAGACCTCGCATTCAAGAAAGGAGTATTCTGGTGCCATCGCAGTGGGGATTTGCACCCGAACGTCGAGGCGCTCCAGGATCGGCTCAGCAGCAATTTCAAGCTCTGCGACATCGACGGCTTTGACGAACTGTTTGCCGATCTCGACAAAGAGCTCGCTCGGCAGCAACGAAACCTCGGCGCTCCCATCGCTGACGCCATGCCGGATTTCGACGACCGTCCAATGGAGGGTGCGACCCTTGCCGATCTCGATCTGGATCTGGCCCTTCACACAGCCCTCCAATATTCGCGCAAGTTGGGCCTCCGGGAGCCGATGGCTGGCACGCTCAAAGTGTTTCTGCGCGAACTCGGCCTCCTCGTTGATGCGGGCGGCGTCGAGCGACCGAGCATAGCAGCGGTGCTCCTTTTCGGACGAGAGCCGCAGCGCTTTCTGCCTCATGCCGTCGTCACCGCGACGATTGATGGAAAGAAACGCAAGGTCTTCACCGGCAACCTCTTGATGCAACGGAGCGAGCTCCTGGAATGGTTGGAGCAACCCGACGTCAATCCAATCCTGAAGGTGAAGGTGCGCGGGAAACATGAGGAGCGACGCGCGTTTCACGAACGTGCTTTGATCGAGCTGTGCATCAATCTGCTCGTTCATCGCGACTATGACGACCGCCGCCCCGCAACCTTAGAGGCGCGAGGCAACAATGGGATCTCTTTTCAAAATCCCGGTCGGCTGCCGGAGCGCGTAGCCGACCGACTCACGCTGGACGCTCGGGGAAGATTCGAGCCAGTCCACGAGTTGACATCGCCACGCAACCGCGCCCTCTGCGACGTCTTTTACGGAATGAGCGTCATGGAACGCGCCGGCACCGGTCTCTCTGACGTCGTCAAGTACGCGAAGGAAGGCGACGGCGACGCAATTTTTAGCATCCCGCCCGGGAGTGAAGATTTCAGGGCTGAGATCCTCCAGCCAGAGGCCTCCGGCAGGTCGTCACCGGTGGCGCGGGAGAGACGACCGATCGGCACCTACGTGGTCAATCTGATGCCGTTCTCCTCCTTGCCACCGACAGTCTCAAGAGTTTGCGTTTCCGGGAACATGCAAGCGATCGTGAAGAAGGTGCCGTTGGACGGGATCGGCACGGCATTGGTTCATTCGGGCGAGTTTTGGTCATTCGCGCCCGCGCCGTTGCTTCACGCGGTTCTCAAGCCTGTGATGACCGAACAGAACGTCCGGGAAACTCCCAGAGACGTCTTGGCAGCTGATCCAGATTCCGCTCACATTCTTTCGTGGCTACTTCGCAAGCACTTCGAAAGTCACCTCCACGCTCTGCGCGGTCAGGGGCTTATGATCGAGCCCAACCGCAAGTCCAACCGCCGCGCCTACTTCTTCGGAGAGAAGAATGGGCCGAGGATGATGATCTATGACACGCCGCACCGCCGCGGTGTGCCACGTGAAGTCGTGAAACAGCGCGGAGATTCGCCGCGCATTTGGTTCGAGAACGAAGGGATTGCTTACGAGATCGCCCGGTTGGGCTCCGTGTGGGGCGTGCGCGTGAAGCCGTTCTATATGTTCACCGGTCCGGACGCGCACACGCCCCTGCCGGGATATGCCAGGACGGCGAAGGCGACCCGACGAATGAAGTTCGATCGCAACCAGAGCGTCGAGAGTGACCTTACGTTCTGGGGCCGGTTCCTCTCGAGAGGCGCACCAGTCGTGAACCTCGGGTGTGGCCCGGTCAGAGATCTGCTGCTCGAAGGCTCATTCATGTCATTGGATGTTCCTGAGGAAGGACTGCTCGATGCCGACGGCGATAAAGATCAAATGTCTGCCTGAACCGGAGTTGCAGTTCAGCAATGGGCGGAGAGATATCGATCCGCGTCGCGCGCTTTCCGCGAACGGCCCGGCCGACCATCGCGGACTTCGTACGATCCGCGTTGGCTTGGTCGGTCTCATGGACGATGTGAACGCGGCGCGCGCCTGGATCGGATGTCTGGATGCCTTCAAGGCCGCGCGCGAGCGCAACGCCCGTCGATTCCGGGATTGGCCTGGAGCCGAAAAGGCGCTTGGCGCCAAGTTCGGGATCGAGCAGCAATTCGTCCGCATAATCGATAAGTCGCAGTTCGACCGTCTCTTTCGAGAACGCATCAGCGGTGACGAATTCGAAGCGCTCGTTGAACTTTTCGAAGGTCCTCTCATTGCTATGTTTGGCGACGTTCGTCCAGACTGCATCGTCGTTTGTATTCCAGACGCTCTGGGCGATCTACGCGTGCAGAACCCCGAACTTTCCGCCAGGGAGCGAAGAGCGCTGGAAATTCTTAAGCGCGAGGAGGAGAGCGCCCAAGGCGACCTGTTCGCCCCGACGGAAGAAGAGCTGGCCGAAGCCGAAGCGCTGCGCACGACGGCGGAGGATCTGCTGTTCCGCACGTTTTATCGGGCGTTGAAGGCTAAAATTCACAAGTACGATAACGCCGTTCCCATTCAGGTGCTCCGCCGAACGACGATCGATCGCCCCGAAGATGCCGGACATAGCCAGGCGACGCGAAGCTGGAACTTCGCGACCGCGCTCTACTACAAATCGGGCGGCCTTCCTTGGCGACCGGCCGATCTGCCTGAAGGTGTGTGTTTCATCGGAGTATCGTTCCATCATCTAAAGAAGCGAGGAGGCCATCTCGTCTATGCGAGTGTCGCTCAAGCGTTCTCGTCGGACCACGAGCCGTTCTGTCTCAAGGGCGCACACATTGATCACGAACAACGGCGCGACAGGCAGCCCTATCTCAACACGTCGCAAGCGTTCGCAATGATGCGTGACATACTGCACGGCTACGAAAAGCGCACCGGTGTAAAGCCAAAGCGCGTCGTCGTGCATAAGACGTCGATGTACCAGCCCGAAGAAGAGGAAGGGTTCCGAGAGGGCGCGAAGGGCATCGTGCCGGCTTGCGATCTTGTTTGGCTCAGACAGACACCTTTTCGGCTTATCAGGAAGGGATCGGAGGAGCCT
>JALHNR010000058.1:7231-14189 GCA_022843525.1 Methylocystis sp.
GGCGCGGCACGCTGTGTCAGATCGAAGGCGAATCCTATTTATTCACGAGCGGGTATGTGCCGTGGTGGGACGAGTTCCCTGGCGCTCACATCCCAGCTCCGATGCAAATCGGGTCGGCAGGGCCGACCGACATCGAAGCACGCTCCAAAGAGATTCTAACGCTCTCGAAAATGAATTGGAATTCGAGCGACGGCATCACTCGCCTGCCGGTGACACTTTTGTTTGCCAAGAAAGTTGGAGAGATCATGACGGAGCTATCCGACAACGTCACGCCCAATCCCTCTTTCCGGTTTCATACGTGAAATTTCGAGATCCGGTGACGTGACGCGGCTCTCTATTTGTCGAGGTCGGAACGATCGCAACCAAGAAATGCTGCCACTCGCGATCGCAGCGCGTAAGGCGAGGTAGCACGCAGGTCGCTGTTGAAGTCGGTGCGCAACGAGGAAATCATTCTCGCGTCGACATCTACCGCCCCGGCCCGCTCCCGCAAACGCCGCGCGGCGCTCTGACCGGCATCGTCATTGTCGCAAGCGATGATCAGGCGCCGCAAACTCGGCGCAAACTCCCATGCCGCAAGATGTCCAGCGGAAAGCGCGGCGACCATGGGCAAAGAGGGCAGGGCGCATTTGAGCGACAGAACCGTCTCGATCCCTTCACCGACGAGAACCACGTCTTTGATTTTCCCAAAGCGAACGCCGTTGCCAAGAATGGCGCCGAGCGAACGACGCGGCGAGGAAACGCGTGCTTTATCCTTGCGCGTCGGATTGAGAAAAGTGCGATGCACGCCGGTGATCTCACCAGAATGGTTGGTGACGGCGGCGACCAGCGCCGGCAATCTTCGCGACCGCAAGTCGGCTCGCTCCCGATAGAACAGGGCCGGGTGGTAGCGCAGGCACGCAGCGTCGAGATCAGCCGAGATTTTGCGCGCGCGCAGATAGGCTTCGGCCGGCGTGCCGGCGATCGGCCGAGACGCCGCCCAGATTTTTCGCGCGAGCGCGATCGTGCCGCGCTCCGACGATCGCCCGTCGTGCAATTCCGGCGGCGGCATTCGCGGCGCTCGCAAAAAGCGCCGCGCCTCGTCCAGCGTATCCTTGAACGAGCCCAAACCTTCGCGCGCGGCGATGAGATCGAGCAGATCGCCATGTTCTCCTGTCGAGCCGTCAGTCCATTTTCCGCGCGCGCCTTTCCCATAGAGTGGTCCCTTGAGCCGCACGTAAAGGCTGCGGCCCGCGTGATTGTTCACGTCGCCGACGATCCAGTAATTGCCGGAGCGGGAGCCGTTAGAGAGATAATGTTTGCAGACGGCCTCGACTTGTTCGGCGAGGCCGCGCGAGAGACTGCGGGCGGGGCTTTCCATTGTCGCCTCCCGTTTTAGGAATTCACGCGCGTCGACGGGGCGACGCGGAGCAGGGGGTAAAGCTCGAAGAGTTTCTCGACGATTTGCGCCGCCTCGTCGCCGAGCGGCACGAACAGCCGCAGCTTCCAGGCGATGATTTCCGAAACGAAGCCAAGCGCCTTCAGGCGGTCGACAAGATGATCGGAAAATCCGACGAGTTCGAGCCGTTGGCGGTTCATCACCAGCGAGCGTCTGACGACCAATCCCTCGGCGAGAACGAGGCCGGCGCCATCCTGCATGACCGCGGCGATCGCCGCGTTTGGCGCGAGGGCAGGGGCCTCGGCGCCCAAGGCTTCGCCGAGAATCGCGGCGCTGGCCGGAGAGACAAGCCGGCCAATGATCCGTTCGCCCTCGTCGGTCTGCAGGCGATAGACTCGAGCCGTCTCGTCGGGCAGTCGATTCCAGACCGGCAGCAGTAGACCCGTGACGATATGGAACGTGCTCTCCGTGAACTCCGAAAGCGCAGCGACTTCAGCCTTCCACGCTTGCTCGAATTCTTCCGTGGTGGCGTCGCGCCAATGCGAGCGTTCCAGGGCCTCGACGCTGATCAGGTCGCGATGCACGGGGCGCAGCAGCCGGACGCGCGGCTGGACCGATCCGTCGTCCTGCATCAATCCAGGGGCCAGCAATTTAACGGCGGCGCGGCCCGACTGGTCATTGATCATCAGGCGGGATTTCTGCGAGGCGGTCGCAAGATCGAATGCCTCGACCAGCGTGGTGACCCTGGTTTTGTCCTTGCGCAGGATGGTGAGAAGTTGGGTCTGCGCGCCGCTCTTGGCGTGGGCGGCGATTGTTTGACGGTTTGTGACGACGAGGCTCTCGGCCGTAAGCGTTTCGACGCCGACATCGAAAATGCCGGCCTGGACGGCAGCTTCGATCGAAGCCTCCATCAAGCCCTCGAACACTTCGAACAGGCGGTTCTGCAGGGCAATCGGCAGAGCGAGGATACGATTGAGGAACGTCGAGATTGGCGGCAGCTCCTCTCGGAGCGAGCCGTCCTGATCCGTGAGGTCGAGTCCGGTCGCCTCCTGAAATCTCGTCAAGGAACAGCCTTCGACTTTGCCGGAATAGAGCAGCTGATAGAGCTGACGCAGCGCCGTGCGGCCATACGGCGACTCGAGATTGTCTTCGGGCCGGAATAGGCCCTGTCCCCCGGTCTGGCGCTGGCCGCGCGTGATTGCGCCGAGCGTGTCAAGACGCCGGGCGATCGTCGAGAGAAAGCGCTTCTCGCCCTTCACGTCGGTGGCGACGGGCCGGAACAAAGGCGGCTGCGCCTGATTGGTGCGATTGGTGCGACCAAGGCCCTGAATGGCGTTGTCCGCCTTCCAGCCTGGCTCGAGAAGATAATGGACACGGAGCCTCTGGTTCCTGGCGCTGCGCTCGGCGTGATAGGAGCGGCCGGTGCCGCCGGCGTCTGAAAAGACGAGGACGCGCTTCTCGTCGTCCATAAAAGCCTGTGTCTCGCCGAGATTGGCCGAGGCGGGCCGGTTCTCGACGCACAGACGATCCGAGCCGTCGGCATTGGTCTTTCTGACGATGCGGCGCGAGCGGCCTGTCACCTCGGCGACCATCTCGGTCCCAAAACGGTGGACGATCCGGTCGAGCGCGCCCTGCACGGCGGGGAGCGCCGCGAGATGTTCGATCAGCCGACGACGCCGCTCCATCGCCTCGCGGGAATGCACGGGCTGGCCGTTGTCATCGACGACGGGCCGCGATTGCAGGTCGCCGTTCTCGTCGGAATAAACCTCGTACAGCTGGGTCGGGAAGGAATGGGCGAGGTAATCGAGCACGAGTTCTGCCACGTTGCCCGATATGCCGAGTGGCCGTGACGACTCCCCGGTTTTGCGGGGGAAAGCTCGATGATTGCGCGGCATAATTTTTCTCCTTCTGTTGTGAAAAACCCCTCGGCTGGGGGCAGCCGAGGGGCGGTGAAGTCGGGCGAGGGTTTGGCGTTACGCGGTGTTTCGGACCTCGCCGAGCATCGCGAGCAATGCATCGGGCGGCGGTCGGAACTTGCCTTTCTGGATCGTGGGCGAAGCGTGCGCCGACAGCACCGCCAATTTCTCGGCGGGATCGGCCCGAAGATAGGCTTCCGTGCTCTGTATGCTCGCGTGGCCGAGCCAAAGCGCGACTTTCCGGATGTCGCCGGTCGCCGCGAGCGTGTGCATGGCGCAACTGTGTCGAAGCACATGCGGCGTCACGTGTTTATCTGCCAAGGGCGGCTGCGTCCGGGTGGCGGCCGCGACATGTAGCGCCAATCGATGCGCGAATCCGTCGCGGCTCATTCGTCCGCCGTTGCGATTGAGAAACAGTTCTGGCGCCTGACCGGACGGGCGAACCGCCAGCCATGCTCTCAACACGGTTTGTGTCTCGCGCCACAACGGCAGCACGCGCTCGCGCCGCCCTTTCCCGAGGATCTTCACCGTCGCAAGCGACGGCTGCGGAAAATCGTCGATGCGAAGCGAGAGCAGTTCAGAGACGCGAAGCCCTGCGGCATAGGTCAGATGCAGCATGGCGCGGTCGCGGGTTCCGCCCAAGCTGCGCGGATCCGGAGCCGCCAGCACCGCCTGGACCTCCTCTTTGGTGAGATGGTCGATGAGCGTCGCGTCGGTGCGCTTGATTGGAAGCGCGCGGATGCGCAGCGCCTGGTCGAGGCAGGCCGGCGCCTGGTATTCGAGGTATCGGAAGAATGTTCGGACAGCGGCGAGACGAGTGTTGCGAGTGCGCGCGCTGTTTCCCCGGTTTTCCTCGACATGATCGAGGAATTCCAGCACGAGCTTCGGGTCGATGTCCTCCACGGCGAGGTCGCTTGGCCTCCGCTTCAGGCGCGCTGCCGCGAAGCGAACCAAAAGCGTGAAGCTGTGAGCATAGGCCGCTACCGTGTGAGGACTGGCGTTTCGTTCGCGCGGCAGATGTTCGCGCAGAAACTTGGCGAGGTAGGGAGCGAGGGCCGTCATGCCGCCTCTCCCTGAAACAGACGTTCGTTCGCTTCGGCGATGTCGCGCATCAGAACGGGCGTCGCTTGCAGATACCAGTAGGTGTTCGCAACGTCCGCGTGACCGAGATAGACGCTGAGCGCCGCCATGTGACGCCTGACCGCTTGCCGGTCGTGCGCGCACGCTTCCAGTGATCGCACGGCAAAGGTGTGACGCAGGTCGTGCAAGCGGGGACCCTTGGTTCCGGTTCCGCCTCGAAATCCGAGTTTGCGCGCAAGCCGCACGAAAATGACGTGGACTCTGGTCTTGGTCGGCGGCCGGCCGGTTTTGACGACGAACAGATCGTCGCCGCTTCCGCCCAACTTGTCGCGGATCGCCAGGTAATCAAGCAATGCTCGGCGCGTGGTCGCATGGAGGGGCACAAGACGGCTCTTGCCGAATTTGCCGCGCCGGATGATCAGACCATCTCCGGTGAAATCTTGCCGTTGCAAGGCCAGAGCTTCGGAAATCCGCAGACCCGTCGCGGCCAACAAGCCGAAGAGGCAATGATAGGTGTGCGGACTGATCGAGTTCTTGGGCGGCAACTCCAGAGCGGCTTGCATGACCGCGCGTATTTGCTCGGGCTCCAGGATGTGCGGAGCCGGTCGCGGGCGCTTGCCGCGCCCGAGGGCGTTTGCGGGCGGGACCTCGTGTTGCGGGTCTTCGGCGTTGAGAAATGCGCAAAAACGCCGAACCGTGTCATACTTGGTTCTCGCCGAGTTCGGCGACGACGCGGACGCGCACCACTCATGGACGCGCCTGGTTTGAACGCAGACGTCTTCATGCGCCTCCGCGTATTCCGCAAAGAGCTCCAGAAGCCGCTCTTGCTCTTTGAACTCCAGCCCAAGACCTCGATGCAGGGCGACATAACGGGCGACATGATTGCTCAGCATGCTTCGCCTCCGAGCCAGGGCTGCGCGACGGCCTCGAGCATCGTGATGTCGACCTTCGCATAGATGGCCGTCGTGCTCGGCGAACGATGACGCAGGATCGTTCCGACCGACTCCAGATTCGCGCCGCCGCGCAACATGGCCGTCGCGAGTGAGTGACGAAACAGATGGGAGCCAGTGGGAACGCCTTCGATCCCTGTTCGAGCCACTGCCCGAGCAACGATGCCCGCGATCTCCGACGCGGACGCGAACGGCCTGAAGGGAGCCTGGACACGCAGGAACACATGCGCTTCACGGGCCGGCGGGCGTGCCTCGGTGAGATACGCCAACAGCGCGTCCCCGGCGTCCTGCGGCAAAGGCAACCGTGTCGGTTGTCGACTTTTGCCGTGGCGCAGGCAGAGGACCGCGTTCGCCCAATCGATATCGGCGAGCCGCAACCGCCAGACATCGCCGGCGCGAAGTCCAAGGCGCGCCAGGAGAAGCAGAATCGCCCGGTCCCGGACGCCGACAGGCGTGGACAGATCGTAGGAGTCGATGATCCGTTCGATCGTTTCCGGGCTGGCGTAGCGTGGAAGCGTCGCGAGACGACGCAATGCCGCGGGCGGCACGGCATGAATGAGCTCGGGTCGGCATTCGCCCTGCGCGGACAGGAATCGCAAATACACGCGCAACACCGTCACTGTCATTCGAACCGATGCACGTGAGCGCGATGGCGCTTGATCGAGCACGATGGCGCGGATTATCGCGGCGTCGAAGGCGGCCGGATCCGGGCCCAACGCCGACGCCCAGCGCGACGCCTCCTGGAGATAGCGCCGTATCGTCTCATCGGTCGTCCCGCGATGACGTTTGAGCCAAATGCGAAACGCAGAAAGGCGCGGGTCTTCGACGAATGTCGGTTCTGTGCTCACTGGCGGAATCGCGTCGCGACGCCGCAAGAAGTCGATGAAGCCACGCGCGCCTCGTCGGCGCCGTGCGAACCCCGTGCCCTCGACCACTTTGCCGCGCTTGCGCTTTATGGGGCAGCGGCAATCGTGCTGGGCGAAACGTTCGATTACGGCGTCGTCCACATCGCGCCACAAAACACGAGACAGGCGAAGCCACACCACGAGATGCTCCGCCTCTGACCGATAGCTGCGCCGACATTCTTGGCTATAACCAAGTGTGTCGAGATGACGCGCGAAATCGGCGAGATGCGTGTCGATGCATTCGACGTCTTTGACAACCTGAATTTGGTCGCGCTCCTCCAAAAAGCAGACGAAGCGACGAACGCGGCCGAGATACGTCGATGTTTTAAGTTGGCGCGCTCTGTAACGACCGCATCGACAGCGATGCCGCGCGAAACGTTCGACGATCGCTTCATCGACGCCACTCAACGGGATGCGGCTCTTGTGGAGCCACGTCGAAAAGTGACGCGCGGCGCTTTGGTCGATTTGCAACGCTCCTGAACGGAAACTTCTGAGGCTCTCAAGAAATGCAGACGCCAGAGCGTAGTCCGGCGCCGGCGCATCCTGCTCGCTGCAACGCTGTTCGGCGAGCGGGCGGTTTTTGGCTGTCATGTTGGTCCCTTCGTTTGAACAAAAACGAAGGACCGTAGCGAGAGGAGAAAAATTATGCCGCGCAATCATCGAGCTTTCCCCCGCAAAACCGGGGAGTCGTCACGGCCACTCGGCATATCGGGCAACGTGGCAGAATATGTC
>JALHNR010000059.1:0-6228 GCA_022843525.1 Methylocystis sp.
TGGCGCGAACCACAGGCGCGCCATGCGCCGCGAACGCCCGATGTGTGGCGCTTCGCGCTCCATGGCGACGCCAAGATCGAGCTTTCGATCGGCGAAGGCATGGTTGGCGAAATTTTCAAAGGCGAGAAGGAAAGCGTCGGCAAAGTCGCGGCGGGAAGGCCATTCAAATCGAAACTGTCGGCCGGCGACTATCTCGTCGAGGCGCGAAGCCTCGCGCATGACGACCGTCTCGACTACGACATTTCGCTCAGTTCACATGAGCTGCAGCCCCATGCGCCGCGTGCGGTCCAACCGCCGACGCTCGTCGATTTTTCTCTGGCGAATGACAGCGTCGTCGACCTTGCGAGCTTCGGAGACATCGAAACAATCGGCGTGCTGAAAGACAGTAGGGGCGACGTGATCGAGCGCCTGCAGCCGCGCGACGACGACTGGAATGTCGCGCTATCTCGGCGGCTGCCCGCCGGCAATTACCGGCTCGCACTCGAAAAGCTTGGCGTGGAGCCGCGCACCCAACCGGTGGTTGAAGAAGCGCCCAGCGAGGAAACCGAAGACGTTTCCAATGAAGCAGAAGCCGCGGAAAGCGAGGACGCGCCTCTCAGCGGCGTCGAGCTTCGCCTGGCGCTGCCCATTGAGAAGAATGACGGCGCGCTGACGTTCTCTGGCGAGAAGACGCTGAGCGGCGCCGGCGCGCATGTTCTTTCCCTCGTCCCGGCGCCCGCCGGGAGTCTCGCGCTGATCGCGGCGCGGTCGGAAGGCGACGTCGCCATCTCAATCGAGCGGCGCGACGCTGGCGGCCAATGGCGCGCGATCGGAATCGAGCGCGGACGTTCGCCCGTCGCGGCCTGGCCTGCGGCCGGCGAAGGCGAAACGCGCGCGGTCGTCTGGACGATCGGCGGCGAAGACGCGCCGATCACGCTCGCCGCCCGCGCGGTCGAACGGCGGGCGCGCCGGCTGGGCGAAATCGCGCTTGATCCGGTCGACGGCGTCGCCGGAGTCTGCGTCGCCAAGGTTGCGACGCCCGACGCTGCCCTCGTGACTCTGACGACGCAAGAGAATATCGCCGCCGGCTCGATGGCGGGGACGTTATTGCGCGCGGCGCGCTCCGGACCGCTGGCGCCGCAAGCGCCGGAACTGTGGCTGATAGGGCGCGGCGACTGCGCCTCTCGGGTCGGCGTCGCCGCTTTCGACTGGAAGGGCGCCGAGATTTCGCTCGACGTTGGCGAAGGCGAGCGCGGCCATCTCGTTCCGCTCGCCCCACCCGCCGGCAAGTTGCGGCTGTGGCTCGCCCGGTCCGCCTTCACGCAGCCGGCGCTCGACGGCGGACGCGGCGTCGGCGTGACGAAGGGCGCGGCGCTGGCGCTCGCTGGCGACGCTCCGCTCGAACTTTGGAACGCTGAAGGAGTCGCGCCCATGCGCGTCACGCTGAACGCGATCGATGTCGAGAGTCGGCCGGCGATGAAGGGCGGCGCGCTGTTTTCGGGGATCATCGCGCCGATGAGTGCGCAGCCCGTCGATATGGATGACGCCGCCGGGCCGCTCGCGCTCGACCTCCCCGGAGGGCTTGCCGCTTTTGCTCAGCCGCGCGTCGTCTTCAACGACGGCGCCGCCACATCGCGCATTCTGCACGGCGTCAAAGCGCGCGTGCTTCTCGTCAACATGACGCAAACGCCGCTGCCGGTGCGCATCGCGCGCGAGCCGGGCGAGAACAGACGACTCGACGCAGCGCGCGCATTCACGCGCTTCTTCCCTTCGGCCGGCCAGATGTCGCTGCCGATCGACGCGCAGAAGAACGACAGGCTGATCGTCAGCGGCGCACAGGCGACCGTCATCTCAAACAGCGGCCGTGTTTCACGCGGCGAGAACATCGCGCTCGACGGCGTCGGCGAAGCGATCATCGAGCACGGCCCCGGCCTCGTCGCTCTTTGGATCGAGCACGCCGGCGCCTCGCCCTGGCCGGCGCCGGCGGCGCGCGCCCTCAATCCGCCGCAGCGCGTGGCGCTCGAGGGCGCCGCGATGCGCTTCGCGATCAAGAGCGATAAGCCCGCGCTGTTGAGAGCGACCGGCGGCGCGCCGGCGATCGTCGGTTTCACGCAGAATGGCAGGCGGGAGACGCTCGCTTTCGCGAATGGCGTCGATCTACATCGCTACATGACGCCGGGCGAATCGACGCTCGACATTTACGCGCCCTATGACGGCGCGCTGTCCGGCATGCTCGATATTTCGACGCAGCCCGTTACTGAGGCGCATGAAGGCGTGAACGACGCGGTGGCGGTTTCGCCCGGCGCCAGCGCGCTCTTCAGCTTCGAGGTGAAGGAAGCGCGCGACATCGGCCTCGGCGTGCGCGCGGAGCCCGACCGAGTCAGCGCGCGTCTCATGGATGCGCAAGGCAAGGCGCTTGGCGAAGGCGTCGCGCAAACGATGACGCTTTCGCCCGGCCGCTATTTTATCGAGGCGCGCACGCCCGCCGACGCGCCGGCGACGACGATCCGCGTCGCGCTCGTCGGGCTGTCGCCGCCTGTGAACGCGCCGCCGGCGGAGATCGTCGCCGAACTGCTCGACAAGGCCGGCATGAAGAAAAGCAAGGCGCAATGATTTCGAAAGGCGCGGCGATGAAAAACATTCTGCTTCTCTCTCTCTGCGCGCTCCTTGCCGCGGCGACGCCGCTGCGCGCCGAGGCCCCGCCAGTGTTCGACCGCGCGCAACGCGCCGATGGCGCGCGCGTCGCGCCGGATCGGTTTTTGCGCGCTTATGATCCGGTGACGGTCTTTTTCTCTAGCGACACGGGGCCGAAGACCGGCGGCGCGGAGGACGCGCCGCAAAAGTATGTGACGATGACCCCGCAGCCTGCCGGCGAATGGCGCTGGCTCGGTCCGCGCGCGCTGCAATTTCGTCCCGCCGACGCCTGGAAGCCGCTGTCGCGCGTCGACGTGAAACTCGGCGCCGCGGAGACCAGACTCGTCGCGCTGCTGCCGACGCCCCGTTCCACAAATCCCGCCGAGGGCGCCGATCCGCAGCTCGAACTGACGCAGATCGCCCTCACCTTCGCCGAGGCGGTCGACGTCGCCGCGCTGACGCGGCTGCTGACGATCGAAGTGCGTCCCTCGCCTGGCGTCTCGCCGCAGGGCGGACAAATGCTCAGCGCTTCGGCCTATGAAATCCGCACGCTGGAGCGTGGCGAGCGCGCCGAAGAACAGACCTACGTCATCCGTTTCCGTGAACGGATCGCCGACGGCCGCGTCGCGATCTTGCGGCTGCGGCTTTCCGACGAAGCCGGACTCGACGACCAGACCTATGAATTGCGCCTGCGCACCGCACCGCCCTACGCGGCGACTGAGGCGAGCTGCGGCCACGGCTGGAGCGACGACCGCGCCGAAAACGTGCTGCGCTGCGCATCCTATCTTACGGCGCCCGAGAGCGGCGACGAAGAAGGCGACGCCGCCGCCATCCCCTATGCGCCGGCGAGCAAGCGGCAGCTCACGCTCTCCTTTAATGCGACGCCCGAGACGATCGACATTCTGCGCGCGCGCGAGGCGCTGCGCATCACGCCGCCGGTCGACGATCTTGCCGTCGAAAACGACGGCAGGCGACTGCGCATGGTCGCGAAATTCCTGTCGGACCGGGTTTACGAACTCTCCATCGCCGAAGGCGCGCTGAAAGATTCGCAAGGACGCGCGCTGGCGAGCGCGTTCTCGCAGCGCTTCGCCTTCACCCGCGACGCGCCGGCGCTGCAATGGGATGCGGGCTATGGCGTCGCCGAGCGCTTGGGCCCGCAACTTCTGCCGCTGCGCGGGCGCGGCTATGACCGCGCCGACATCCGCATCCACGCCATCGATCCGCTGTCGCGAGACTTCTTTCCCTTCCCGGCGCATGGCGTCGAAACGAGCGATTCCGACGCGCCGCCCCTGCCCGGCAACGAGCCGAAGTCGTGGAGCGAGACCGCCAACATCGAGGCGGAGGCGATCAAGCAGCGCATCAAATCACTCGGATCACCCGCGGTGTCGCGGCTCGTCGATCTGCCGATCCGCCGCAACGGCCCCGACGCGAAATTCGGCGTCGACCTTAAGGAGGATTTCGCCAAAGTCAGCGGCCGCGACCAACCAGGAACCTATCTCGTCGGTCTGCGCGCGGTCGATGACGACAAGCGCCACTGGCTGCGCGTGCAGATCACCGATCTCTCGCTCTCGGCCATCGAAGAGCCGACGCGGGTGCGTTTCGCCGTCACTTCGCTGTCGACGACGCAGCCCGTGAGCGGCGCGCAAATCCGCGTCGAAGGGATCAAGGACGAAAAATTCGTCACGCTCGCGAGCGGAACCACCGACGCTTCGGGCTTCTTTTCCTGGACGCCCGACAAGCGCGGCGGCGGCCAAGCGCGCCGCATCGTGGCCAACAAGGGGCTCGACACGCTCGTCATCGATCCCAACAGCGCGCCTTCGGAATATTCGCGGGAAATCTGGTCGAAGCCGGAGTCGGAATGGCTCGCCTGGACAAGCGAGGCGGACCAGCCGCGCGCCGAAAAGCCGCGCACGCTCTGCCATCTCTTCTCGGAGCGGCCCATTTATCGGCCGGAAGAATTCGCGCACATCAAGGGCTTCGTGCGCAGCTACCGCGGCGGCGCGCTGAGTCTCACCAAGACGGGCGGAACGCTTGTCGTGACAGGGCCCGGCAATCAGGAATGGCGCATTCCGGTGAAGCTCGACGCGAGCGGCGGCTTTTATCACAAGTTCGATGCGCAAACCCAGGCGACCGGCGACTATTCCGCGCGGTTCGAACCGGATGCGCCGAAAAAGTCGAAGAAGGCCGAAGCGCAGAAGACCGAAGCGGAGGAAACCGCCGAGGGAGAGAGCGAAGCGGCCGAGCCCACTCAGGACATTTCCTGCGGTCAGTTCACCTTCAAGAAAGAAGCCTATCGATTGCCGACGTTTGAGGTCGTACTCAATGCGCCGCAGACCGTTGCGCTCGACGGGACCTTCGACGTCGATCTCCTCGCCCGCTATTTCGCTGGCGGACTTGCGGCGGAGCGCCCCGTCAAATGGCGGGCCGCGCAATTTCCGCATGTCTTCACGCCGCCGGGGCGCGAAGGCTTTCTCTTTTCGACCGACGCGCGCTTCTCCGGCGACGGCAAGTTCAAATCGACGGCTGTGCTGGAGCGCGATCAGCGCACCGACGCCGGCGGCGCCGCGCGCATGACCTTCGACACCGCGATCGAGCCGACCGCGCAGCCGCGCCGCTACTCCATCGAAGCGACGGTGACCGGCGACGACGGCATCGAAGTGCGCAATGTGCAGAATGTCATCGCGCTGCCGCCTTTCGTGCTCGGCGTAAAGACGCCCCGCTATGTGGAGCGTCCCGGCGTTGTGACGCCGGAGCTCATCGCCATTGACGGCAAGGGCGAGCCGGTCGTCGGTCTCGAGATGACGCTGCGGCTCATTAAGCGCAACTGGATTTCGACGCTGCAGGCCTCCGACTTCGCGCAGGGGGCGGCGAAATATGTCACGCAGACGCAGGATGACGTTCTGATCGAACGCAAGGTGACGAGCGCCAAGGAGGCGCAGAAACTCGAATTGGCGACGCGCGACGCCGGCGTCTATGTCGTGCAGCTTGAGGCCTATGACAGGCTCAAGCGCCGGCAGCAGGTGAGCGTCGACTTCTTCGTCGGCGGCGATACGCCCGTCACTTTCGCGCGGCCGCCCGCCGAATCCGCGACGATCACGACGGACAAGGACAAATATGCGCCGGGCGAGGTCGCGACGCTCATCATCCAGTCGCCGTTCCAGAATGCGCGCGCGCTCGCCATCGTCGAACAGCCGAGCGGCGTCTACGACTATCAATTCGTCGACATCGCCAATGGCTTCGGCCGCTACGCTGTGCCGGTCAGAAAAGAGCAGACGCCGAAGCTCGCCGTGCATTTCCTGATCATGCGCGGGCGGCTGAAGGATGCGCCGCCGCAACCGACGGCGAGTTTCGACCAAGGCAAACCCGTCACCATCGCGGCGACGAAATGGATCGACGTCACGCCGGTCAAGAACATCGTCAATGTGAAGCTCGACCATCCGGCGAAGGCGCGTCCGGGCGACGCGATCGAGGTCGCGCTACGGCTTTCCGATGACACGGGCAAGCCGCTCGCCGGCGAAGCGACCTTCTGGATGGTCGATCAGGCGGTGCTGTCGCTTGCCAAGGAACGCCCGCTCGATCCGCTCCCCGACTTCACCGTCGAGCGCGAAACGAAAT
>JALHNR010000059.1:6238-14084 GCA_022843525.1 Methylocystis sp.
TCACGCCCGTGCCGATCTATCTGCCAAGCGTGAAGATCGGTCCCGATGGCGTCGTCAAAATCAAAGTGCAGCTACCCGACACGCTGACCGTGTTCAAGCTGCGCGCCAAAGCGGTGAGTGGGCCGGATCGTTTCGGCGCGGCCGGCGGCGAAATTCTGATCCGGCAGGCGCTCGTCGCGCAACCGGCGCTGCCGCGATTTATCAGGCCGGGCGACGCCTTTGATATCGGCCTTGTCGCGCGGATCGTCGAAGGACCCGGCGGCGCCGGCAAGGCGTCGATCGCGGCGCCGGCGCTGACGCTCTCGGGCGAGACCAGCAGCAAAATTGAATGGACGCAGAACAAGCCTGTGCGCGTCGATCTGCGCGCTGCGGCTCCGGCGCAACTCGCGGGCGACGTGACGCTCGGCTTCCGCATTGAGCGCGACGCCGACCGCGCGAAGGACGCGGTCGAGATCGCTCTGCCGGTGAAGCAGGATCGCGAGGCGACGCGACGCTTCGAATTGGTCGAGATCGCGCCAGGCGAAACGAAGACGATTGCTCCCAGTGGCGAGCAGGCGCGACCGGGAAGTTTTTCGCGCGAGACGATCGTCGCCGCCGACCCCTCGCTCGTGAGGCTCGTCGCCGGATTGAATGCGCTGGTCGAATATCCCTATGGCTGCACCGAGCAACGGCTGTCGCTCGCGCGCGGCGGACTGGCGCTGAAGAGCTTCGGGCCAATTCTCGCGGCGGCGGGGCTCGAGGATCGCGTCTCCGCCAATGTGAAATCGACGGCGCAAATCATCGACCAGTCGATCGACGCGGACGGGCTCGTCGCCTTCTGGCCGCGCGCGCGCGGTAATGTCTCGCTCACCGCCTGGTCTTATGATTTCCTCGCGCGGGCCGAACGCGCCGGAGAACCGATCGACAAGGCGCTTCTGGATCGCCTCGCCAATATCCTCAAACTGTCGCTACGCTCCGATTATCCGCGACTGCTGTCGGGCGACGAATTGCGCGAGCGCGTCGAAGCGCTCGCGGCGCTCGCCGAAGGCGGCAAGCTTGACGACTCCTATGTCGCCGAATTTTCGCGGCGCGCCGACTTCCTGCCCAATCTCAGCGTCGCGCAGATGGCGTCCGCCGCTGCGCTTCTGCCCAATGTCGATCAGCGCGCGCTCGCGGCGCTGGTCGAAACAATGTGGAGCCGTGTGAAATTCGCCAGCCGCAATGGCGTTCAGGTCTATGCCGGACAGGCGGCGGAGAGCGCCTCGCCGATCATTCTGCCGTCCGAGACTCGCAGCCTCGCCGAGATGGTGCGCGCCGCGGCGCTCACCGCCTCGGGCGATCCGCGCGCCAATGCGCTGCGCGACGCGCTGCTGCGGCTTGGCGAAGGCGACGGCTGGGGAACGACCAACGCCGACGCCGCGGCGATCGAAGCGCTGGCCGAGGGGTGGCGGCGACCGACCGCGCCGATCGGCGTGACCTTCAACGACGGCGGACAGGATCGCGCGCTGATGCTCGACGCCAACACGCCGGTCGTGCGCCATGTCTCCAGCAGCGACGCGCCGCTGAAGATCGCCAACGGCTCCAACGCGCCGCTCGTCGCGATGATCGAGACCAGCTACATGCCGGCGGAGCCGGGCGCAAAGGCGCAAGCGACGAGCGACGGCTTTACGATCACGCGCCAGGGCTGGCGCATCGAAAGCGGCAAGGCGCCGGAAAAGATCGAAGTTCGCGACGGCGTTTTGCAGGTGAAGCAGGGCGACCTCATCGAAGAGACGGCGGAAGTGGTCAATCCCGAGGATCGCACGCATATCGCGATTTCGATCCCGCTCGCGGCGGGCTTCGAGCCGCTCAATCCCAATCTGGCCACGGCGCCCGCCGAAGCGCAGCCGTCAATGGCGCCGACGCTGCCGCCGACATGGGTCGCCTTTGGCGATGACCGGGTGTTCTACGCCTATGATTCGCTGCCGAAGGGAACCTATCGCTTCGCGTTCCGCCTCCGCGCGCAAACGGCGGGCGCCTATACGCAGCCGCCGGCGATTGTCGCGGCGATGTACAAGAAGGGCCTTCGCGCGACGAGCGCTGGCGCGCGGGTGGAGATTGGGAAATAGGCGCATGGCAAACGGCTTTCTGCGTGGCCTCACTCTCGCTTTCGTCGCGGCGATCATCGCAGGCGCGGCCTGGCTCTCGCATGAAGCGCTGTCGCGCGCCGAACTCGTCGCGCCCCGCGCCAGCGCCATCGTCTACGACCGCAACGGCGCCTTTCTCACGCAGATCGGCGAGAAGACGCGCGATTCTGCGACCAAAAGCCCGCGGGTTGATTACGGCTATTGGCCGCTCGCCTCCATTCCGCAGCGCGTGGCGCGCGCGACGCTCGCTCTCGAAGACCGCCGCTTTTATGATCATCCCGGCGTCGATGCGCGCGCGCTACTGCGCGCCGCATGGCGCAATCTGACGACGCGCGGCAGACGCGAAGGCGCGTCGACGATCGCCATGCAAGTCGCGCGCATGCAAGGCGAACGTCCGCGCTCATTCGCCGAAAAGCTGATGCAGGCGGGAACAGCGCTCGCGATCGTCGCGCGCAATGGACATGAGGCGACGCTGGCGCATTATCTGCGCCTCGCGCCTTATGGATTGAACGGCCATGGCGTCGCCTACGCGGCGCGCTTTTATTTCGACAGACCGGTCGAAGACCTCTCCTGGGCGCAGGCGGCGCTGCTCGCCGCCATTCCGCAATCGCCAGGACGGATGAACATCACACGCGAGAGCGGCCTTCGATTGGCGACGGCGCGCGCGCGGCATGCGCTCACGCGGCTCGAAGAAGAAGGCGCGCTCGACGCCGCGCAGGCGGCGCTGGCGCGCGCCGAGCTCGATCATATGCGCCCGCTCGACGCCAAGCGGCGTCCCGAGACTCTGCATCTGGCGCTGCGCTACGAAGCGCTCGCGCATGAAGGCTTGGCGCGGCCGGCGGCGGAGGGCGATCGACGCATCCATGCGACGATCGATTTAGCGGTCGAACAGGACGTTCTGCGACTCGCCCGCCGCTATCTTTCGAATTTCCGCCGCCGCGGCGCGCGGCAGGTGGCGGTGATGGTCGTCGAGCGCGGAACCAACGCCGTCATCGCCGACGTCGGCTCCTCCGACTATAACGACCCGCAGGCCGGGGCCTTCGATTTCACCCGCGTGCGGCGTTCTCCCGGCTCGACGCTAAAACCCTTCATCTATGCGCTGGCGTTCGAGCGCGGCGTTCTCAAGACGACGGATCTCTTGAACGATATTCCCGAAGGCGCCTCGGGCGTGTCGAACGCCGACGGGCTCTATCTTGGACCGCTGACGCCGCGTCAGGCGCTCGCCAATTCCCGCAACGTGCCGGCGACGAATCTGCTGCGGCGCGTCGGGCTCGAGGCGAATTTCAATTTCCTTCGCGACCTCGGCCTGCACGACCTCGAAACGCCGGCGGAGAGTTTCGGAATTTCCATGGCGATCGGCGCGCTGCCGGCGCGGCTCGAAGATGTGATGCGGGCCTATGCCGCCCTCGCCGACGACGGGATCATGAGCGAACTTGCGTTCACGCGCGACGAATCGCGACGTCCGGCGAGGCGCGTCTTGTCGGTCGACAGCGCGCGGCTGATCGCCTCGATGCTCGCCGACCCGCAGGCGCGGCTTCCCTCCTTTCCGCGCTACGGCCCGCTCGAATATCCGTTCGCGGTCGCCGTGAAGACCGGCACGTCGCAAGCCTATCGCGACGCCTGGACGATCGCCTTTTCGCATAAATTCATCGTCGGCGTGTGGCTCGGGCGCGGCGACGCCGGCGCGATGCGCGCGATGACGGGTGTGTCATCGGCGGCGCGGCTCGCCCATGGCGTGCTCGCGAAGCTGCAGGGCGCGAAGCCCGGAGACATCGCGCCGGAAACTTTTGCGCCGCCGCCGGGACGCATCGCCATCGATCTCTGTCGTGCTGGAGATGGCGCCGACTGCGCGCAGACGCTGCGCGAATGGGTGAAGCCGGCAGACGCCGCTTGGAGCCAAACGCGAGATCCGCGTCCTCATCCTGAGGAGCCGCGAAGCGGCGTCTCGAAGGATGTTCCGGAAACGGCGCTCTGCGCGCCGCCAGCCTTCGAGACGCGCCTTTCACGCGCTCCGCAGGGGGAGAAAGCGGATCAGCCGTGCGACTCGCCAGCAATGAGCGTCGCGCCGCTCGTCATCGCGACGCCGGAACACAACACGCATATCTGGCGCAACCCGGAGCAGCCCGAGCGCTTCAATCGTCTCGCGTTGAAACTCGCGCCGTCAGGCGCGGATGCGCAGATCGTCTGGACGATCGACGGCGAACCTTTCGCAACGACGCAGGCGAACGAGACCGTGTTCTGGCCGATGACGCCGGGCCGACATCGCATTCAGGCGCGGCTGGCGCTCGCGCCGATCGCGTCGCGCGCGGTGAAGATTGTGATCGAGTGAACCGACATATCAGGGAACCGTCGTTTCAGCCCATGCAGGCGCAAAATTCAGGCGCAAAATCGCCCCTCACCCCGCCGCGGTGATGCGCTCGATTTCCGCGCCGCAGCCTGAAAGCTTCTTCTCCAGGCGCTCGAACCCGCGATCGAGATGATAGACGCGATTGATCGTCGTCTCGCCGCGCGCGGCGAGCGCCGCGATGACGAGCGAGACGGAGGCGCGCAGATCTGTCGCCATGACCGGCGCGCCATCGAGGTGATCGGCTCCCGTCACGATCGCCGTATCCCCTTCAAGCTTGATTTGAGCGCCGAGGCGCGCGAGCTCCTGCACATGCATGAAGCGGTTCTCGAAAATCGTCTCGGTGATGCGCGAAACGCCCTTGGCGCGCGTCATCAGCGCCATGAACTGCGCCTGCAAATCGGTCGGGAAAGCCGGGAACGGCGCCGTCGCGACATCGACCGGCGAAATGCCGGCGCCGTTACGCGTCACCCGCAGTCCTTCATTCGTCTCGGTGATGCTGGCGCCTGCCTGCACGAGGGCGTCGAGCCCCGCCTGCAGAAGATCGGCGCGCGCGCCGGCGAGCAGAACGTCGCCCCCCGTCATCGCCACCGCCATGGCGTATGTCCCCGCCTCGATGCGGTCGGGCATGACGGCGTGTCTTGCCCCGAAAAGCGAACCCACGCCCTCGATCTCGATCGTCGACTGGCCGGCGCCCTTGATGCGCGCCCCCATTTTTATGAGGCAGTCGGCAAGATCGACGACTTCCGGTTCGCGCGCGGCGTTGCGCAGCACGGTGGTCCCGCGCGCGAGCGACGCCGCCATCAGCGCCGTATGGGTGCCGCCGACGGTGACTTTGGGAAAGTCGATCTCGGCGCCGACGAGGCCGTTCTTCGCCGAGGCGACGACGTAACCATTTTCGATGTCGAGTTTGGCGCCGAGCTTTTCCAGCGCCATGAGCAGAAGATCGACCGGGCGCGTGCCGATCGCGCAGCCGCCCGGCAGCGACACGCGCGCCTCGCCGCAACGCGCGACGAGCGGCGCGAGCACCCAGAAGCTGGCGCGCATGCGCGAGACGAGATCATAGGGCGCGGTGGTGTCGACGATTTCGCGCGCGGTGAGATGAACGGTGCGGCCGGCGTCGACGGATTCGCCGGTGCGCTTGCCGGCGATGGCGTAATCCACGCCATGATTGCCGAGGATGCGCTCGAGAAGCATCACATCCGCGAGCAGCGGCATGTTGGCGAGCGTCACGGTTTCGCGCGTCAGGAGCGATGCGATCATCAACGGCAAGGCGGCGTTCTTCGCGCCGGAAATCGGGATCACGCCATTGAGCCTGGTCCCGCCGACGATCTTGATCTTATCCATCACCCCTCGCTGTCGGTTTTCGAGTCCTCGCCGTGTTTCGCTGGCGCCTGGTCCCGAAGCGCGCGCTCGCGCGCCTTGCGCCGGGCAAGATTGGCGCGCAAGGCGGCGGCAAGCGCCGCCTTCTTCTTCGGCTCGCTGTTAGACTTCGGGCTAAAATCCGCCCCTTTTGGGGCGCCCCTCCTGCCCTGCTCGTCGTTCTCGGTCATCGCGGTCGACTGCCCCTCTTGCAAACTCCTGCGATTCTAGGGCCCTAGCCGATCAAGTCATCGCCCGCACGGCGAGCGTGGCGTTGATGCCGCCAAAGGCGAAAGAATTCGAGAGCGCGACGCGAATCGGCATTTGCCGCGCGACATTGGGAATGGCGTCGACCGCGCATTTGGGGTCCGGCTCAAGAAAATTGATCGTCGGCGGGGCGATTTGATCGCGCAGCGCGGAAATCGTCACGACGAGCTCCAGCCCGCCGCTCGCACCGAGCGCATGGCCGTGCACGGGTTTCGTCGACGAAACCGGCGGCGGCGCGTCGCCAAAGACGGCGCGCATCGCCTGCGACTCGGTGATGTCATTGGCGTAGGTCGCGGTGCCATGGGCGTTGAGATAGTCGACGTCTTCCGGTTTCAATCCGGCGCTGTCGAGCGCAAGCCGCATGCAGCGCGACGGGCCTTCGACATCGGCGCGCAGCGGATCAAACGCGTCGCTTGTCGTGCCATAGCCGGCGAGTTCGCAAAGCGGCGTCGCGCCGCGCGCCAGCGCGCCTTCCAGCGTCTCCAGGATGAAGACAGCGGCGCCTTCGCCAAGCGTCATGCCGTTGCGCTTCGACGAAAACGGGCGGCAGAGATCCGGGGTGAGAACGCGCAGCGCCTCCCACGAACGAATCGAGCCGTTGATCACGCAGGCTTCCGCGCCGCCGGCGATGGCGCGGTCGGCGCGGCCCGCGCGCAGCATTTCAAAGGCTTCGCCGATGGCCTGCGCCGCCGAGGAACAGGCGGAGGCGAGCGCGAAGGTCGGTCCCTTGGCGCCGTAGCGCATGCCGAGAGTCGTCGGCGCGGCGCTCGGTATCAGGCGCGGCACGGTCAACGTATCGGGACGGCCGTCGAGCTTATATTCGAGATAGGCGTTGTTATCGATGGTCGTGGCGCCGCCGATGCCGGTGCCGATGATGACCGCCGTGCGCGGCCCGCCGACCGCCTTGCGCTCAAACCCGGCCTGGGCCAGCGCTTCATCGGCGGCGACAATGGAAAATTGCGTAAAAGGATCGCAGTAGGGAAGCAGTTCGGCTTCGAGATAGGCGGCGGGATCGAAATCCGGGACCTGCGCGGCGATCTTGATTCGCCCCACATAGGGGCGCTCCGATTTCAGCGGGCGCACGCAAGACACGCCGTCGCGCGCCGCGCGCCACAGCGGCGTCGCGCCAATGCCGGCGGCCGACACCGCGCCCATTCCGGTAATGACGATTCTACGCGCGGCGCCCTGTTGCGGCATCAATGTTCAATCCTTTGCTTGATTTCAACCGCGCGCGGCGACGCGCCGATCTTAAGAATCGTTTGAAGGTTTAATGAGGCGCGCGCCGGCGTCAAACGGCGGACCCCGCCGCAGACAAGAGCCGCCGTTCGCCCAAGACGCGCACAAGCCACTGTTTTTTATAAATATACACTCTATTCGAGCAACTTCTTCAGCTCGGCGCGCAGGCCCTCCGCGACGTCCGGCCGCGCCAGCCCAAAAGCCACATTGGCCGAGAGAAATCCGAGCTTCGAACCCGTGTCATAGGTGCGTCCGTCGAAGCGTACGGCGTGGAAGGGCCGCGTCTTCGCGAGATGAATCATGGCGTCGGTGAGCTGAATTTCGCCGCCCGCGCCTTTTTCATGCTTTTCGAGCAGCCCGAAAATTTCCGGCTCCAGAATATAGCGACCGGAAATGATGAAATTGCTGGGCGCCGTTCCCTGCGGCGGCTTCTCGACCATGCCGGTGATTTCGAAGGTCGAACCATAATCCTTGCCGCGCGCGACGATGCCGTATTGATGCGTCTCTTCCGGCTTCACTTCTTCGACCGCGA
>JALHNR010000060.1 GCA_022843525.1 Methylocystis sp.
CGGAGATCGCGAAGCGCTGGTCGCGCTCTGCGGCGGCGCGGTAGGCCTTTTCAGCGCCTTGGCCGTGGCGGGATCGCCCAGTCGCGTCGAAATCTATGCGCTCTGCGCGCTTGCCGGCGTAACGCTTGGCGGCGGGCTTGGATTGCTGTCGGGACTTACCTCAAGAAGCGACAAGCCCGCGGCCCGCGCCTTCATCACCCGCATGTTGCGCGGCGACGCCCAGATGTTGCAACCCGACAAGGGCGCGTAACACTCAAGGCTTTGTGCTGAAGAAATCCTCGCCTGGCGTGATCTTGCCGAGGACGATTGGCGTGTCCTTGCCGCAGGCGAAATCGCGGGCGTGTTTGTCGGCGATTTCGCGCGCCAGTTCGTTGGCGTTGGGGTTGGCGAGCGCGTCGACGTAGCCGACATGGCAAACGGCGCCCGGCGGCAGGCGCGTGACGACCAATGCGCGGCCTCGGACCTCACGGTTCTCCATGTCGGCGGCGCGTTTCACGTTCCAGCGCATGATCGCCGCGAAGGGCCCGCCATTGGCGAGCCGCCATTCGACGACGCCCTTATAAAAGTCGTTGAAGGGCGCAAGCGTCTGTTCCGCCGCCGGTTCGTCCTTGGCTTTGGATCCGAAGCTGACATACATGCGCTGATCGCCCGCCCCAAGCCACATGGGCATGCCCGCATAGCCCTTGCAGCGCCAGTCGCCATAATCCTCTACCGCCCTTCCAGGCCGGTGCTTGCAGTCGCGGCGCACGTCCAGCTTTGTGTAAGCGGAGGAGATGTCCTGCGCGGCGGCGGGCGCGACGCCGCTCATAACGACAAGCGGCAAACAATAGCGGGCGATGCGGTTCATCAAGGCTCTCGTCACGCGGCGCGGAGACGACCCGGGCTTTTATCGCCGCGATCGTGAGCCCCCCAAGCCGCGCGCGCATTGCGCCTGCGCACACGGCCTAAGGAAGCGGCTTTCGGGGAACAAGATGCATGACGCGCGCAAGCCGACGCTCGGTGAGAAAGGCCAAACTGAACAGCTGCAGGACATTTTCCGCCTCGATCAGCTCGAGACCGATGGATTTCGGCGTCAGAACCTTTCGCGTGCGAAAGATGATGTCCCAGATCGAAAGGACGATTCCATAATTGCTGTCGTGCTCGCTGCGCAGCGTCGAGTGATGGGCGCGGTGCAGAGACGGCGTGATGATGAAATAGGACAGAATCCTCTCTCCGGGAATCGCGATGTTGGCGTGGTGGAACAGCACGAAGAACATGCGCACAACCTCACACACCACCACGACATGCGCCGGCGCGCCGATTACGACGGCGCAGACGCATTTCACGACGACTTCCAGCAGCTGATCGAAGACATGGAAACGCAGTCCGGTCGTGACGTGAAAGCTCTTATCGCTGTGATGGATTTTGTGAAACAGCCATAGCGCTTCAGCCCTGTGCCCGAGATAATGCCACGCATATACCGCCAGATCGAACAACACGAAGCTTGCGATCCATTTCAATGGCGCGTCAGGCAGGCTCGATAGCAGGCCATAGTTCGAATAATTCGAAGCGACGACGAGCAGGCTGGAAACGGACAAGACATTCATAATGACGTTGTTGATCAGGAAAGCAGAGGTATTGGTGGAGAAAGACGCCTTCAGACCCGCGCCCGCGAATTTCTTGTAAGGACGGAATTTTTCGACGACGAGCAGGATCGCAAAAAGACAGAATGCCGCGATCAGCAACAGGTTTTCGATATGTGGCGGAGCGCTCATCGCCGACCTCGCTGGTTTGGGATGGGCCGTTTCAGGCGCGCGCGAAGCGGCCCATCCTATAATATGGACGACCCCGGCTCCTTGAAGACCGTCAATCTTCGCCAATTTGCCGCCGTTTTTGGACGGCGCGGAAGATGTGGCCTGGATCGCCCTTGTCAGCCGCCGGAAAACGCTTAGCTCGTCTGAGGGAGCCCATCATCTTTCAGTAAGGGCGTCGCATGTTGGGACTTAACGTAAATCTCCAAGCATTAAGGCCGACCCCTCCGCCAGTCGTCGGCGGCGTCGCCAGAACCGTGATTTCACGGCCGCGCGATTTTGCTTTCGACTTTGTCGCCCGCGATTTTTTCGCGAATTATCAGCGATGGTGTCCGCAAGTGGTGGAGTTGGAGCCGAATGGAAGCGCGCCCGTGCGCGTCGGAATGACGGCGCGTCAAGTTACGATGGAACGGGGCATTCGCAGCGAGAGCACATTCGCAATTGCGGCCATCGAACGTCCGCGCCTTCTTGCGCTGGAAGGAATTTCCGAACCCTTCTCGTCCTCCTACGCATTCGAGTGCGAACCGCAAGGAACCATGCTGATTTTCACCTTTGAATTGCGTGAGATCGAATTTTCGATGCGACCCTTCGTCAAATTGATTCGCGCCGCATTGCAGGACGGCGCAGAGCAGATCGTCGAGAACCTTCGGGCGCTTATCGAAACCGGCGCGCCTTCAGCCGAACCCGCCGGCGCATCATGAGAAACTAAGGTCAACGAAAAATGTTCGTCGTTCAGAAAGATGACGGGATCATCCCGAAGATTTTGACGCAGATTCTCGATTCATGCGTCAATGGCGTCACGCTGGCGGACCCGGATCAACCGGACGCGCCGATCGTCTACGCCAACAAGGCCTTCGAAAGCATGACCGGCTACGGTCAGGAGGAGATCATCGGCCGCAACTGCCGTTTTCTGCAAGGCGACGACCGGGACCAGGAGGGGCTCGCGCCGCTGCGGGAGGCCATGCGCAAGCATGAACACATTGAAGTGACGCTGCGCAACTATCGGAAAAGTGGCGAGTTGTTCTTCAATAAACTCAATATCACGCCGCTGCTCGATACTCGCGGCGCGGTGATCTACTATCTCGGCGTCCAATATGACGTGACCGAGCTTGTCCGCGCGGAAGCGGAAATCAACAGGCTGGACCAGCGACTGAAGGCGCTGGAGAAGGCGTAAGACCTCTATCCATCTCCTGCATTTCTGCTATAACGCCTCGGCACGCCCCGGTCCGCCGGGGCGGCTCCGTTTTCGCGCGACCCTGCTGGACGACATCCCGGCCTTGGCCGCGGAGCGCGGATCACCCCGAAGACAAGGACAATCCGATGTCGATCACGGCGGAGCGCAAGCAGTCGCTCATCAAGGAATATTCCACCAAGGCGAACGACACGGGCTCGCCCGAGGTGCAGGTGGCGATTCTCACCGAACGAATCACCAATCTGACCGAACACTTCAAGACCCATGCGAAAGACAATCACTCGCGTCGCGGGCTCCTGAAGCTCGTTTCCCAACGCCGCCAGCTCCTCGACTATGTGAAGGTGCGGGACGAACCGCGCTACAAGAGCCTGATCGAGCGGCTCGGCATCCGCCGCTAACCAGCTGAGCGAAAGCGGCGCGCGATGCGCCGCTTTCCCCGACATGAGCGTCCAGAGGGGCGCTCGCCACGACCAACGCGTAAGTCATGGCAGGATCGCCGGACGCTGCGTCGACGCTTTACGAAACACCGCTGCCGCAGCTTCTCGCCGTCTTGCTCATGACGAACCGCAGGTTCATCAGAGAAAGACCAGCATGTTCCAGATTCACCGCGAAGAACTCGATTGGGCCGGGCGTAAGCTCGTGCTCGAGACCGGCAAAGTCGCCCGGCAGGCCGACGGCGCCGTGATGGCGAGTTGGGGCGAGACGACCGTGCTCGCGACAGTGGTTTCCGCCAAGACGGCCAAGCCCGGCCTGGACTTCTTCCCGCTCACTGTCAATTATCAGGAAAAAGCCTTCGCGGCGGGCCGCATTCCCGGCGGCTATTTCAAGCGCGAGGGGCGCCCGTCGGAGCGCGAGACGCTCCTTTCCCGACTCATCGACCGGCCGATCCGTCCGCTGTTTCCCGACGGCTATCGCAACGAGACGCAGGTGGTCGTCACCGTGCTGTCGCATGATCTGGAAAACGATCCGGACGTTCTCGCAATTGTCGCGGTCTCGGCGGCGCTGACGCTCTCCGGGGTGCCCTTCATGGGGCCCATCGGCGGCGCGCGCGTCGGCCTGGTCAATGGCGCGCTCAAACTCAATCCGACGATCGAGGAAATGAAGCTTTCCGAACTCGATCTCTTCGTCGCCGGCACGCAGGACGCCGTGCTGATGGTCGAGTCGGAAGCGAAAGAGCTGTCAGAAGAGACGATGCTCGAGGCCGTGATGACCGGTCATCGCGGCTTCCAGCCGGTGATCGACGCCATCATCCGCCTCGCCGAGCGCGCCGCCAAAGACCCCCGCGACCTCGTCATCGCGGACACGACGGATGTCGCGAGCGCCGTCGCCCAGATCGCCGAAGCCGAGCTGCGCGAAGCCTATAAGCACACTGTCAAGCAGGAGCGTTATGCCGCCGTCGACGCCGTGAAGGCGAAGGTGACCGCAGCGCTCTTCCCGGAAGGCGGCGAGGCCAAGTTCACCAAGGAAGAAGTGGGTGCGGCCTTTAAGGAGCTTCAGGCCAAGGTCGTCCGCTGGAACATTCTCGACACGGGCATCCGCATTGACGGCCGCGACGTCAAGACCGTACGCCCGATCGTCGCCGAGGTCGGGGTTCTCCCGCGCACGCATGGCTCGGCGCTCTTCACCCGCGGCGAGACTCAGGCGCTTGTCGTCGCGACTCTCGGAACGGGCGAAGACGAGCAATATGTCGATTCGCTGGAGGGCACTTATAAGGAGCGCTTCCTGCTCCATTACAACTTCCCCCCCTACAGCGTCGGCGAGACCGGCCGCATGGGCTCGCCCGGCCGACGCGAGATCGGCCATGGCAAGCTCGCCTGGCGCGCCATCCGGCCGATGCTGCCGGCCCCCGCGGAGTTCCCCTACACACTGCGCGTCGTTTCCGAGATTACCGAATCGAACGGCTCCTCGTCGATGGCCACTGTCTGCGGCACGTCACTCGCGTTGATGGACGCGGGCGTGCCGCTGAAGGCGCCGACGGCCGGCATCGCCATGGGCCTCATCCTCGAAGGCGAACGTTTCGCCGTGCTCTCGGATATTCTGGGCGACGAGGACCATCTCGGCGACATGGACTTCAAGGTGGCGGGCACGTCGAACGGCGTCACCTCGCTGCAGATGGACATCAAGATCGCCGGCATCACCGAAGAGATCATGCGCGTCGCTCTCGCCCAGGCGCGCGACGGCCGCCTGCATATCCTCGGCGAGATGGCGAAGGCGATCACGGCTTCGCGCGCCGAACTCGGCGAATTCGCGCCGCGCATCGAGACGTTGAAGATTCCGACCGACAAGATCCGCGACGTGATCGGCACCGGCGGCAAAGTCATTCGCGAGATCGTCGAGAAGACCGGCGCCAAGATCAACATCGAGGACGACGGCACGGTGAAGGTCGCCTCCGCCGACGGCAATTCCATCAAGGCGGCGATCAACTGGATCAAGTCCATCGCCTCTGATCCCGAGGTCGGCTTGATCTATGAGGGCACTGTGGTGAAGACCGCGGATTTTGGCGCCTTCGTCAACTTCTTCGGCGCCAAGGACGGCCTCGTTCACATCTCGCAGCTCTCCAAGCAGCGCGTGAACAAGACGACCGACGTCGTGAAGGAAGGCGACCGCGTGAAGGTCAAACTTCTCGGCTTCGACGACCGCGGCAAGGTGCGTCTCTCGATGCGCGTCGTCGATCAGGAGACCGGCGAGGACCTTGAGGCCAAGGAAAAGGCCGAAGCCGTCGCGGCGAACGGCGGAGAATAGAACCTTCGACGGGCGGCTTCTCGAAGCCGCCCGCTTTTTTTGGCGTGGAAACGGCCGAACGAAATCATGAATGCTATTTGCGCGGCCGCCTTGGACCGCGCAGATGTCTCTCTAGGCTCCTTGCCAAGCCCGTGGCGCGCCCTGTCTATAGGCTGAATGTAGCGACAGGGGCGGACATGAACGAGGAGTTGGAAGCGGCGGCGCTCGTCGATCAAGAACAGAAATTTTCGATCGACGTTTTTGTCCTCGCCAGGCTTGCCGTCACGCTCGCGTTTATTTCCGCAACGGTTCTGATCTCGGCGCCATTTCTGCCGGCGCTCACCTGGGCGCTCGTGCTCGCGGTTGTGTTCATTGCCCCCCATCGCGTGCTGGAGCGCTTCTTGCCGCCCTCCGTTGCGGCCGGCCTCTCCATGCTGATCGTCGGGCTCGTCATCGTTGGACCCATGCTGCTCGTGATCGAACGGCTCGTCAGCGAGGCCGCCGCAGGCGTCGATTACGTTCAGAAAGCGGTGCAGCAAGGCGACTGGCAAACGATGCTCGACGGGCATCCTTGGCTCGGCAGTTTCCAAAGCTGGATCGCACGCAGGTTCGATCTGCAAGCGACATTCTCGCAGCTGGGCGCCTTTGTCACCAACATGACAGCGAACTTTCTGCGCGCGTCTACGGGTCAGGTCATCACCACTGTTCTGGCTTTCTACCTCCTTTTCTTTTTCCTGCGCGACCGCGCCGTGGCGCTGCAGACGCTGGCGCGTTTGTCGCCCTTCTCGAACATCGAAACAGGCAAGATCATCGTGCGCGTGCGCGATACGATCCATGCGATCCTCTTTGGCACGCTGGCGGTGGCGGCGCTGCAAGGCCTGCTTGGCGGATTCATGTTCTGGGTGCTGGATTTCAATTCGCCGGTGCTGTGGGGCTTGATCATGGGGCTTCTCTCGATCGTGCCGGTGCTCGGCTCTTTCGTCATTTGGATCCCCGCGACGATTTACCTTTTGATCGAGGACCGTTGGGTTGAAGCCATGATTCTCGGGCTATGGGGCGGCGTGGTGATCTCCAGCATCGACAATCTGGTTCGGCCGCTGCTCATCGGCGACAGCATGCGGCTGCACACTGTTCCCGCGTTCATCGCGATGCTCGGCGGCCTGCAATTGTTCGGCGCTTCGGGCATCGTCCTTGGCCCCATCGTTATGGCGCTCAGCCCGCTGTTGCTGGAATTCTGGAGACGTCGCGTCGGACCCGATCAGCCGGCTTAGCCGGCGCCGCGAATGCCCTGGCTTGTTGGCAACCCATGCGAGCCGCCAAAGCTGCTGCGACCAATTCAATTATTTAATGGCGTCGCCTTAAAGCGCCCTTTCGAGCGCATCGGCCAGCGTCGATTCATCGGCTTCGAGCACGCTGGCGTTCTGCGTGTAGATCAGAAAGCAGCGCAGCCGTTTGCCGGGAAAGAGCGGCGCGACCGCGGCGCGATAGAGCGCAAGCTGGCGCGAATGCGCGTCTTCGAGCTTGGCGCGCGGCCGTCCCGTCTTGAACTCGGCGATGAGCGTCTCGGTCGCCGTTTCGGCGAGCCGGTCGATGCGGCCCGCGACGACGGCGCCGTTTTCGAGCGTCGCGACGATGTCGACCTCAGGAGTCGAGTCTGGGCCAAAGAGCGGCGCGAGACGCGGATCGATGAGAATCGCGAGCGCCGACTGCGCCAGCGCCTCCCGCCTGTCTTGGTCCAGAAAGCCGCCACGCGCCGCAAGGAAGCGCCGCGCCGCGCTTTGCCGATCGTCTGGCGCGCAGGCCGGCAAATGCTGCAGCAGCGCATGGACGAGACGGCCGTGCAGCAGACGTTCCGCTTCGCCTCGACGCGCAGCGACGCCATCCGCGCCAATGGCAATGAGGTCCGCGCCGGCGAGCGCGCTCGAGGGACGCAGCGGCGGCGCCGGCGCGACCTCGGGTCGCGCCTTGGTCTTGGCGAAGGCCGGAACGTCCACCGCGGCGGCCGGCGGCGCCTTTCTCGGAAGATCGAAGCGCGACGGAACCGCGCCCCGCCGCAGAATCGTCGAAGTCGCATCGAGGGGGTCGGGCACAGTCTCACAGCTTGATTCGAGCGCGCTGCGAATGGCGTCGTACCAGCAGCCGTCAGCGCGCCCGCTCACGCCATGCGCGCCGCAAATGTAAAGACGCTCCTCCGCGCGCGTCAGCGCGACATAGAGCAGGCGCTGGCTTTCATCGCGCTCGCCGCGCCGATGCGCCTCGCGCGCCTGCTGGAGCGCGATCGGGTCGCTGTCCTTGCCGATCGACCAGAGGAGCGCCGCATCGTCAGCCTGGCCGAACGCGTAGAGCTTTGGATCGTGCTTGCCGGCGGGTGCGCCACAGGTGTCCGGCAAAAACACGATCTTCGCCTCCAGACCTTTCGCAGCATGAGCGGTCATCACCCGCACGGCGCCGCCGGCCGATTCCATATCGCGTTTGATCGAGAGATCGAGCGACTCGGCCATCGCCAGAAAGGCGGTCAGCGACGGCGGCTGTTCGCGTTCGAAACTCGCGGCGAGCTTTAAGAATTCGTCGATGGCGTCCTCGGCTTCGCCGCCCAGCCTCGCCATGAGCCGCGCGCGTCCGCCCTCAGGGCCGAGAACGCTGCTGTAAAAATCGAACGGCGCCATGGCCGCAGCATCAAGTCGCAAGCATCGCAGCCGCGCCGCGGCCTCCCGACAGCGCCTGTCTTCGGACTGCTCAAGCGCGTCGATCAGTGAAGCGCGACGGCCTGGCGCGAGCGCGATGAGATCGTCGTCGTCGAAGCCGAAGAACGGCGACTTCAACACGCTCGCCAGCGTCAGATCGTCTTGCGGCAACAGCGCGGCGCGACCAAGCGCGACGAGATCATGGACGGCGATGTGGTCGGCGAGGTTGAGCCGGTCGGCGCCGGCCACGGGGACATGTTCGCTTTTCAGAGCGCGAATGATCGCCTCAAAGAACGGACCACGCTTGCGTACGAGAACCAGTATGTCGCTAGGTTCAACGGGACGCAGCGCGCCGCCATCCTCGACGCATTCGCCGCTCTGCGGCGCAAGCAGCGCCCTGACCTTGCGCGCCACTCTTTCCGCCAGACGCTCATTGGGGTCGCTCGCGTCGACATAGTCGAGCGGTAGGCGCCAATCGCTCGGCTCCTGCGCCTTTTCCGCGCCGATCGGCTCCCAGATTTCGATGAGCGCCGCGACGTCGGATTTCCACGCCTCGTGCCTTGGCGCCGGCTCCTGCGGATCGCAGCACAGACCGAGGCGATTCTCTTCAATCGCGAAAATGTCGTCGACCGCTTGCAGCACGCCGGGCGAAGAGCGAAAGGATTGGGTGAGCCTCACCGCTTCGAAGCGGCGTTCGCCGCGTTCGAATCTTCGGCGAAACTCGCGCCGCATCTCGTCAAATTTTTCCGGCTCGGCGCCCTGGAAGGAAAAGATCGATTGCTTCTCGTCGCCGACCGCAAAAAAACTGCGCGGCGGACCGCCCCTCGCTTCGCGCGCGCTGACGCCTGCGCAAAATTCGTCAGCGATCGCCGCCAATATGTCCCACTGCTCCGGACTCGTATCCTGCGCCTCGTCCAGCAGGATATGATCAATCTGCGCGTCGAGCTTATAGAGCACCCAGGATGGGCTCGAACGATGAAGCAGGCGGTGCGCGCCCTCGATCAAATCTTCATAGTCGAGCAGTCCCCGACGTCTCTTGGCATGCTCATATTCGCTTAAGATGGCGTCACCGAGAACATGCAGCGCCAGCGAGCGCTCGGCGGCGGCGGCGGCCTTGCGCTTTTCGATGAGCGTGACGAGTCTGTCGCGCTCGGCCTCCATGCGCGCAAGAAGCTGTGGCTCGCATTTGGCGAGACCGCTGGTGACGATTCTTGTCTTGCCGATCCCGCGCGGCTCGCCGTCTTTCTTGAAAAAGGCCGCGAGATAGCTCTCGATACAGTCCGGATGCGGGGCAAGCACAAAAGCGGAGTCGAGCGAGTCGGCGAGCTTGCCGTCGTTGATCGAACCGCCGCGCAGCATTTTGGCGAGCGTCGGCCACGCGGACGGCGGCTCGCCGTCCTCGATGATCGCCGCGTCGATTCGCGCCAGCGTTTCATCTGTCGTCAAACCAAGCGCGGCAAAGACACGCGCCTCGTAATCGTCCTGCTCGCGCATGCGCGCGATTTCTTGACGGTAATGCAGCAATTCTTCGCAGAGCGCGTCAAATCCCGCGGCCGTCGTCTCGCGGGCGACAAGCTCCAGCGCTTTTCGCAGCGACCCCTTGTCTCGCGTGGCGGCCTCAAGCGCGCGTCGGCGCGCCGCGTCCATCAGCTCGGCGCGCTCCAGATCGTCGACGACGCGGAAGGATGCCGGAACATTGGCTTCGAAGGGAAAGATATGCAGCAGCTTTTCGCAGAAGGCGTGGATCGTCTGGATCTTGAGCCCGCCGGGCGTCTCGACGGCGCGCGCGAAAAGCCGCCGGGCGAAGTCAAGATCGATGCGCGACTCAACTGTCGCGCCCATCTGAGCGATTTCATTGGCCAGCGTCGCATCGTCAAGCGTCGCCCAGCGCGCGAGCGACTCGAAAACGCGCGAGCCCATATTGGCGGCGGCCGCCTTCGTATAGGTGAGGCAGAGAATCTGCGAGGGCCGCGCGCCGGCAAGCAGCAGCCGCAAAACGCGCTGCGCGAGCACATGCGTTTTCCCGGAGCCGGCATGCGCCGAAACCCAGGCGGATGTGAACGGATCTGACGCCGTCTGCTGACGCCGGATCGTCAGGGCGCCGACGGGACGCTCGCTCATGCCGTCTCTCCGCCGCCGCGCATCCATTCCTTGACGCGCGCCAGATGGTCATAGTCGCCGATATCGCTCATAAAAGCCGGATGCGGCCGCGACGCATAGGGCGTCGATTCATTGGAAAACTGCGACAGCAGCTCTTCGAGCTGCGCACGATGCGCCGTGACGACGTCGGCGAAGCGCGTGTCTTTCCATTCGAGCCAGTGAGTCTCGCCGCCCTTTCGCAATCCGATGTAGGCGGCGCCGGAAACCGGCCGCGGGCCGATTTTTTCAAAAGCGCCGGCCTCGATCATCGCCGCCTCCAAAGTCAGCTGCGGCGACCAACCGGCCTTGACCTGCTTTTTCGACGGCGGCGCGCCCGTCTTGTAGTCGAAGACATATGCTTGACCCTCGCGATCCACCTCTATGCGATCGGCGATCGCTGTCAGGCGAAAGGTCGTTCCATCGGTGAGCGCGAGCGCGAGTTCGCCCCGCGTTTCGACATGGATGTCGCAGCCCAAAGCGCGACGCTCCTGTTCGAAGCTGAACGCATGATCGAGCCCCGCCTCGATGCGCGGCCATTGGAAACTCACGAAAGCGGGGTCGGCCATGAAGCCATCGAGTTTCTCGCGCGCGAGATCGCGGAGAACGTCGCGGGCGTTATGCGCAAGCGCGCCGCGCGGGTGGCGCGCGACGAACGCCGCAAGCGCCTCATGTATCGCGACGCCGATTTCTCGCGCGCCGGCTTCCGCGCCGATCGGCGGCAGCGGCGTGAGTTTAAGAATATATTCGGCGAAGATCGCGTAAGGATCGCGCCGCAGGCGCTCGACGCGGGTGACGCTCAAGCGTCGCGGACGCAGCGCCGCCGATGGGCGCGGCTGCGGCCGTTCGATCGCAATCGTCGCTTTTGGACGATCGAGCGCCGCGGCGATCGCGAGCATCGCGTCGCCGCGTTTCCTGCAGTCATCGAATGCGTCACCGGCAAGCGCCGAGAGGCGCGCGATGAAGCGCGAAGGAACGGTCGGCGCGCCATTACGCTTGATCGCGCGGCTGAGCACGACGCGCTCTGCGCCCAAAGCCATGATGAAGTCATGCGCGCTTTGGCCGATGCGCCGCTCCGGCGCCATCAAGCCGAGTTGCGCGCGCATCGAGCGATTGAGAAAAGCGCCGGTGTCCGTCTGCGGCGGCCATACGCCTTCGTCCAGTCCGGCGAGCAGAACGAGGTCGGCCTCGATGAGCCGCGCTTCCAAAGGGCCGAGGATCTTCAAGCGCGGGTGGGCGCGTCGCGGGCCGCGCAGCATCGTCTCGGCGGCGACACGGTCAAACAAAGCCGCATAGTTTTGCGCGTCAAAGCCTGCCGGCGCCTCAGCATGCGCGAGCCGGTCGAGAAGTTCGAACAGCGTCGACGCGCCTTCTGCATCAGCGTCGTCGGCGCCGGCGATCACCGCTTCAAGCGCGCCGCTGTGCGCGCGCGCGCGGTCCGACAGCGAGGATGTCGGCGTCAGCGCGGCGAAGGGCGAGAAAGCGGCGTCGATACGGGCAAGCGCATCTTCAATCGCGCGCCACTCGTCGTCGCTGATGCGGCGCGCCGCCGGATGCGCATGCGGCGCGCGCGCCACTTCGCGCGCCGGCGGCACCCGCGCCGCCCAGCCGCCGTCAGGCTGCGCGAATGTCCGCAGCACGCCAATCTCGATTGGCGACGCAAGCGATGCGACGCGCGCGCGCGAAAGTCCGAGCGCGGTCAGCGGATGGGCGAGCAGCGTGGCGACATTCACGGCGCCGGCGCGATCCGATCCGATCGTGGCGACGAGTCGCGCCAGCGCGCCGATGGATGTTCTTGCGAGCGGCATGCCGCCAGAATCGTCGATCTCAATGTCGAAGCGTCGCAACTCGGCGGCGACGCGCCGCGCAATGAGCCGGTCCGGCGTAACGAGCGCCGCCGTTCGGCCGGGCGTCTCCAGCGCCTCGCGCATGAAGAGCGCGAGCGTCAACGCTTCGAGCCGCTCGTCGGGCGATTCCAGCGCGATGACGCCGTCGAGCGCCTGTGCGAAGCCGCTGCTCTGGGCCGCTTGGTAATCGCGCCATGCTGACGTCGCGTCAGCGGGCGCCATCGCTTGCGAAACAAACGCGCGGCGCGCCGCCAGCGCCGGAGTCAGGCGCGCGAGTTCCCGCGGCTCGTCGCGCGCCGCGCCCATGGCGGCGAGCAAGCGTTTCAACATCATCTGCGGATGGGTAAAGGCCGGTTCTCCGCCTCTCTCGGTCTGACCCACGCCCGTCCAGGCGTCCGCGCTCATGATCTGATCGAGGCCCGGCAGGACCACGGCGCCGTTTTCGAGCCCGGCGATGGCGGCGAGCAGCCGCGCGGTCGTCGGCTGCGCGCCGGTCGAGCCGAGCGCGACCACCGGCGCTGTTGGCGGCGTGCGGACGAGTTCCGCGATCTGCGCCTCAATCAGGCGTCTCTGGTAAGCGCTGGCGTCGATCCGTCCGCGGTCCGCGAGAATTCGCGGCCATTCGCGCAGGGCGATCTGCAGAAATTTCGTCGTGATCGCCCAGAAATCGCTGTAGGCGTCGTCGCTCAAACTATCGAAGGCGTCGACCGACACGTCTTCGATGTGCAATTCGTCGATAAGGGCGCCGAGCTCGGCGGCCAGCGCATAGGCGGCCGAGGGCGTCGATGCGACGAGCAGCGGTTCGCTCTCATGCAGCTTGGGCGCGCCGCTTGTATCGACCGAGATGAGCGCGCGCCCAATCGCTTGCGCCCATTGCAGGATCAGCTGCGACAGCAGCAGGCGCCGTTCCAGCTCGTCGATCGGCGCGGCGAGGGACGCATCCGCCTCGACGTCAGATTCTCCGGCGAACAGCGCGGCGTTCTCGCGCTCCTCTAGAGCGCCGAGCGGCAGAATGCGTGGCAGCAGCGTCGCGCGCCGATCCAGCGCCTGCGCGAATTCGGCCGCGAGCGCCCGCGCCGCGCGCTGGGTCGGCACATAGATCGTGGCGCGCGCCATTGTCAGCGGCGGCGTGTCGCGCGAGAGGCCGGGAACGATCTCGCCGTCGAGCAGCGCCGAAACAAACGTCTTCAGAAACGGCGCGCCTGGCGCGATGGTGAAAAGATTGCGCCGGCGGGGGAGCATTATATTCAGCTCTGGCGCAGGGCGATCGCACGCTCGGCGTCCGCAATGGCTGCGACCGTGCCGACGTGAAGCCAAAGACCGCTGGAGACGACGCCATAGAGCCGCCCCTTGCGCGCGGCCTCGAAGAAGAAGGGCGCGAGCTTGAAAACGTCATCCGCGACGCCGGCGAAGAGCTGCGGCTTCATGAGGCCAACGCCGGTATACACATAAGGTTTGTGGCCATCGCGGCGAATAATGCGCCCTTCAGCATCCAGATCGAAATCGCCGCCCCAGTCGACTCCGACGCTTCCCGATGTCGGCGCGAGCAGCAGCGCCGCGTCCATCATGTCGGGGTCAAAGGCGTCCGCAAGCGCTCGGACATTTGAGCGCGCCGCGTCGATCCAAAATGCGTCG
>JALHNR010000061.1 GCA_022843525.1 Methylocystis sp.
CATAAAGCAAATGGAGCCTCCGCAATAAACGAGGCCGACCCCGGCGCGCGCGAGGGCCGCGCCCAGCGCGCGCGCCGCCGCTGTGTAACGCGGATCGGCGCCGATCGAGGAGCCGCAATAGACGCAAACGTTCTCAATTTTTCGCATGTTCATTCTCTTGCAGCGCTATCGCCTTCTTGCAGCGCTATCGCCGCGCTGCGGCTTGGGGTGCGCATTCCTTCTAAAACTCATATATGACGCAAAACGTCGCGACGGCGGCCCATTCAATCGGAGACCTATGCTGAATCCTGATCAAGGCGAATCAAGCGCAATCGATGCGGAAGACGCCGCGCCTCAGCCCATTAATGAACAGCAATTGTCGGAATCGTCTCTTTTCAAGACGATACGGCATTTGTGGCCCTACATCTGGCCGCGTGGCCGCCGCGATCTCGAGCTTCGGGTCGCCGCAGTTTTTGCGCTGCTCGTCGTCAGCAAGCTGTTCAATGCCGCGACGCCCTATGCTTTCAAATGGGCGACGGACGCGCTTGCCGAGGGCGGCGCCGGCGTGGCGGGGAAGCTCGCAGCCGCCGCGGTCTATTTCACGCTGCTGATGGGCGCGATCCGCATCGCTTCGGTCGTGCTGATGCAGCTGCGCGACGGCATCTTCGCGGCGGTGGCGATGCACGCCGTGCGTCGACTGGCGACCGACCTCTTCGTGCATATGCATGAGCTGTCGCTGCGGTTTCATATCGGCAGAAAGACCGGCGGGCTCACGCGCGTTCTGGAGCGTGGGCGCAACGGCATCGAAACGCTGTCGCGCCTCATCATGTCGACGGGCGCCCCAACAGTGCTGGAGATGGCGCTGGTCCTTGGCATTTTTCTCTATCAGTTCGGCTGGCGTTACGGGCTCGTCCTGGTCGCGACTCTTGCCGGATATTTTCTCTATACGACGCTCGCGACAAACTGGCGGATCGCCATTCGGCGCAGGATGAACGACAGCGACACCGACGCCAATCAGAAGGCGATCGACAGCCTGCTGAACTATGAAACGGTGAAATATTTCGGCGCGGAAGGACGTGAGGCTGAGCGTTACGACAGATCGATGATCCATTACGAACAGGCCAGCACGCAGTCCTATGTCTCGCTTGCGGTTCTCAACGCCGGCCAGACGGTGATTTTCATCATCGGGCTCACCACCATGATGGTGATGTGCGTCTATGGCATCGAGGCCGGCCGCAATACGGTGGGCGATTTCGTCCTGATCAACCTGATGATGGGGCAATTGGCGCAGCCCTTAAATTTCATGGGCACCTTCTATCGCGAGGTGCGGCAGGCGATCATCGACATCGAAACGATGTTCTCAATCCTGGCGCAGAGCCCCGAGATTCTGGACAAGCCCGGCGCGACGCCGCTCCTCGTGCGCGAAGGGCGGATCGTTTTCGATAATGTCGCGTTCCACTACGAGCCGAACCGGCCGATCCTCAAGGGCGTGAGCTTTGAAGCGGAGCCCGGACAAACCATCGCGATCGTCGGGCCGTCCGGCGCGGGAAAATCGACGATCTCGCGCCTGATGTATCGTTTCTACGAGCCGCAAGGCGGGCGCATCACGATCGATGGGCAGAATATTCTCGACGTCACGCAGGAAAGCCTGCGGGCGGCGATCGGCATGGTGCCGCAGGACACCGTGCTGTTTAACGATTCGATCGGCTACAACATCCGCTATGGAAGATGGGACGCAAGCGACGAAGAGGTTCGCGACGCGGCCCGGCTCGCGCAGATCGACCGCTTCATCGAGAGCGTGCCGGAGGCTTATGATGCGCAGGTCGGCGAGCGCGGGCTGAAGCTTTCCGGCGGCGAGAAGCAGCGCGTCGCGATTGCGCGCACGATTCTCAAAGGTCCGCCGATTCTCATCCTGGATGAAGCGACGTCGGCGCTCGACAGCTTGACGGAACATGAAATTCAGGAGGCGTTGAGGCGGGTCGCGCGCGGCCGCACCACGCTCGTCATCGCGCATCGGCTGTCGACCATCGTCGACGCCGACGAAATCCTGTTTCTCGATCATGGCCGAATCGTCGAACGCGGCACGCATAAGGCGCTGCTGGCGCTCGGCGGCCATTACGCCGGCATGTGGAACCGTCAGCGCGAGGCCGCCGAGGCGCGCGCCAAATTGCTGGAGGCGGAGCGGGAGGAATTGGAGGAGGCGGAATAGCGACGCGCCTCGGATGGCGAATTCTGGACGCTCTTTGGCAAGATCGCTTCTTTGTCGAAATCCGGATTGGCGGCAGCTTGGAAGCTTGGCGCATTCATGGGGGCGGCGGCCTTGGATGCTTTTTTGGCGGCAAGTCGACGGCGTCGAGCCGAACGTCTCGCGCGCCATGACCGGAGGGTCCGATGTCGGGAAGACTTCTGCTCGCCGCGCTTCTCGCCTGCGTATGCGTCAACATCGCTCAGGCGCAGATCAGGGCGGAACATCCGCGCCATTGCGTGATGAGCGTCGGTCCGACGCAAATGATGTTCAGCGCTTTTCAAGAAAATCAGACCGACGAGATTTTCTGCCGGCATGTGCCGACGCTCGGTCCGACGATGATCATCCTCGACGCGCGGCAGATCGAGCTGCGCGACATGAACATCGAAATCCGCGTGCTGCGCAATGTCGGTCAGGCCGATTGGCGCGACGATCTCGACGCCAACACGGTCGCCGTATTGCCGCCGCAGAAATATTTGGCGGACAAGGGCACGACAAGCTTCACGCATAATTTCGTCAGCGACGGAAGCTATGTCGCTCTCGTCAGGGCGACCAGCGACGACGGCGCCAAGGAATATGTCGGGCAGTATGATTTCTCGGTGGGCGAGGGGGCTGAATGGTCCGCCGCGTTTGGCGTGCTCTCGCTTGTGGGGGCTGGCTCCGCGCTGGCGATGTGGCGGCGCAAGCGCGCGGCGCCCCGGCCACGGTTCGCGCGAGAGAAATCGTCTCCGTCAGCGCTTCGACAGTCGCGTTAGATTGCCATTGACCCGCTTCGTGTAAACAGCGAGCGCGCGTTCGGCGGCGCGATGCGGTTGTCCTGTAGCCATGCTCATCGCGGCTGCGAGGCTGGCCTCGGCCGCGGCCTCGAGCTTTTCGCTCACCATCAGATCGCTTTCGCGCTTGCCATGCGCGCCGCCCGTGGCGATTTTCATCAGCCGTAAGCCGATGACCTGATTGGCCACGAAGCTCATCTTGAGCGTGTCGGAGAAAAGCTTGTTCATTTTCGATCGACGTCTGCGCATGTTGGCCCCCTATGGAGGCAGATAGCGCCGTCGATGCGTTGTCCAACTGTCACCGCTGAACATTGAAAGTCACGGGCGCTGAGAGCGGAGCATCGTTACGCCATGGCCGATCGCAAACCAAGGCGTTCGACGAAAGGGTCGAAATCCCTGTCGCTGTAGAGTAGCGGCAGATCGCTTTCGATGCAGCGGGTGGCGATGATCGTGTCGATGGTTTTCCTCGGCGTGACGCCGAGACCGCGCAGCTTGCGATAATTTTTTGCCGCGCGCAGGGCAATTTCCTTGCCGCCCAGTTCTACGATCGTCAGCGTGGTCAGGAATTTCTGGGCGCGATTGAAATCGCGGTCCCGATCGAAGCCTTGCAGCACTTCAGTCAAGATCAGATCGCCTATTGCGACCAATTCGTCCTGGAGCAACCTGTCCAGACGATCGGTCTCGGGCGAGGCGACGCCACGAAAATAGTCAATCCAAACGCTGGAATCGACGAGGATCACTTTTCTGTTTTCTTATCCGTGCGCATAACGTCGAGATCGCCCCGCCAGTCGAGCTTTCCGCGCAGGCTTCGGATTTGCTTTTGCCGCTGGAGGCGTAGCAGCGTTCGCAGCGCGAGTTCGACGGCTTCCTTCTTGGTCTTGAGGCCCGTCGCGCGCAGCGCCTCTTCCATGAGCTTGTCATCGATGACGATGTTGGTGCGCATGTGTATGATTCTCCGGTTCCATACACATGCTATGCCTGCGTGGCGCTGGCTTCAAGAGTTTTATGCTAGAGGGCGCGGATGCGCCGCCGCCGTTTGATCCGACGGACGGCATTTGATTTGCCTCCCCGCCCGCTCCGCAGAAGCGGGGACGGACATTGCGCCGGCATTTGATCCAACCAATGTTTCCCGTCCTCTTCCTCTTCCTCTCGTCTCCGTTTGGAAATCGCGGATGTTGAATCGCCGCGCATTCTTGCGCCTGATCACCTCAATTACTGTCGCTGGCGGCGGCATCGCGATCTATGGCTCGCTCATCGAGCCGCTTTTTCGTTTGCGCGTCACCCGTTACGCCTTCACGCCGCTGACGTGGCCAAAAGACTTAAGGTTGCGGCTCGCGATTGTAGCCGATCTTCACGCCTGCGATCCGTGGATGACCGCCGAGCGTGTGACGGAAATTGTCGACCTGACCAACAGTCAAGGCGCTGACTGCGCCTTGCTCGTTGGCGACTATGTGGCGACTCACAAATTTCAGAGACAGGAGCCGGCGAGCGCCTGGTCGCGCGCATTGGCGCGGCTCGACGCGCCTCTCGGCGTTCATGCCGTGCTCGGCAACCATGACTGGTGGGCGGATGAGGCGTCGATGCGCCGCGGCGAGGGCCTGCCGGATGTTGGCAAGGCCATGCAGGACGCGGGTCTCGCCGTTTATCAGAATGACGCCGTGCGTTTGGTCAAGGACGGGAAAGCGTTCTGGATTGTCGGACTGGGCGATCAAATCGCCTTTGTCCCGGTGCGGGGGTGGCGCCATCCACGATTGGGATCGACGATCTGACCGAGGCGCTGACGAAAGTCGCGGACGACGCGCCAGTTATTCTGCTGGCGCATGAGCCGGATATTTTTCCGAGCGTGCCGGGGCGCGTTGCGCTTACGCTCAGCGGCCATACGCATGGAGGACAGATCAATTTCTTTGGCTGGCGCCCGAACGTGCCATCACACTATGGCGCGCGCTACGCTTATGGTCACAAGATTGAGAACGATCGTCACCTAGTCGTCTCCGCCGGGCTTGGCTGTTCGATCGCGCCCGTGAGGATCGGTTGTCCGCCGGAGATCGTCGTCATTGATTTGGGTGTGGCGTAACCGCTCCTTTGGGCGCTTCCATCCCGCCGCCGTCTCCCCCATATTGCGGCCATGGCCAAACCACCCGGAAAGCCCAAAGATCCGGCGCGGCCGACGCGCGCCAAGGCGGCGAAGCCGGAGGTCGCGCCGCTCGCGCCGCATCTCGTGCAGCTCCTCAATCCGGCGCTCGCGCCCGGGTTCGGCGAGGCGCCGCAGGCGGCCTATGACGCCTCTTCCATCCACGGCCTCGACGAGGAGGACATCGAGAAATACGGCCTCGGCGAGGGGTTTCAGGCCGGGGGTGGAGTGGAAGCCACCGCCGACAGTCTTGCGCAACTGCTGCGCCTTGGCGATCCGAACATTCGCGACCAAAAGCCGTGGACGCCGCATCGGCCCGAGCGGCCGGCGAAGTCCGAAGGCGGCGTGAGGTTCGACCTCGTGTCCGAATACACGCCGAAGGGCGACCAGCCGGCGGCGATCGAGGAGCTGGTCAAGGGCATCGCGGCGCAGGAACGCGATCAGGTGCTGCTCGGCGTCACCGGATCGGGCAAGACCTTCACCATGGCGAGCGTGATCGAACGCGTGCAGCGGCCGGCGCTCATTCTCGCGCCCAACAAAACGCTTGCGGCGCAGCTTTACGGCGAGTTCAAGAGCTTCTTTCCCAATAATGCCGTCGAATATTTCGTGTCCTATTACGACTACTATCAGCCCGAGGCCTATGTGCCGCGCTCGGACACCTATATCGAGAAAGAATCCTCGGTAAACGAGCAGATCGACCGCATGCGTCACGCGGCGACGCGCGCGCTGCTCGAGCGCGACGACGTCATCATCGTGGCGTCGGTTTCCTGCATCTACGGCATCGGATCGGTCGAAACCTACACGGCGATGACCTTTTCGGTGACGCTCGGCGAGAAGCTGGAGCAGCGGCAGCTCGTCACCGATCTCGTCGCGCTGCACTACCGCCGCATCGGCGCCGATTTCACCCGCGGCACCTTTCGCGTGCGCGGCGACACCGTCGACATTTTCCCGGCCCACTATGAGGATCGCGCCTGGCGCATCAGCTTCTTTGGCGACGAAGTCGAGTCGATCTCCGAATTCGATCCTCTGACCGGCAAGAAGACGGTCGACCTCGAATTCGTCAAAGTCTACGCCAATTCGCATTATGTGACGCCGAGGCCGACGCTGCTGCAGTCGATCAAGGCGATCAAGGAGGAATTGCGCGCGCGGCTCGACGAATTGCACCGTTCCGGGCGTCTCCTGGAGGCGCAGCGACTCGAGCAACGCACCCGCTTCGATCTCGAGATGATGGAGGCGACCGGCTCCTGCGCCGGCGTCGAAAATTACTCGCGCTATCTCACCGGCCGCAGGCCCGGCGAGCCACCGCCGACGCTGTTCGAATATCTCCCGGACAATGCGCTGGTCTTCGCCGACGAGAGCCATGTCAGCATTCCGCAGATCGGCGCGATGTATAAGGGCGACTTCCGCCGCAAGGCGACGCTCGCGGAATATGGATTCCGTCTGCCGTCCTGCATGGACAATCGCCCGCTGCGCTTTGAGGAATGGGACGCGATGCGGCCGCAGACCGTTTCGGTGTCGGCCACGCCTGGAAATTGGGAGCTCAATCAGACAGGCGGCGTCTTCGTCGAACAGGTGATTCGTCCGACGGGATTGATCGACCCGATTGTCGAGGTGCGCCCGGCGCGCGCCCAGGTCGACGATCTTCTCGACGAAGCGCGCGCGACCGCGCAGATCGGCTATCGCTCGCTTGTGACCGTGCTCACCAAGCGCATGGCGGAAGATCTGACTGAATATCTGCATGAGAACGGCGTGCGCGTGCGCTACATGCATTCCGACATCGACACGATCGAGCGCATCGAGATCATCCGCGATCTGCGGCTCGGCGCCTTCGACGTGCTCGTCGGCATCAACCTATTACGCGAGGGCCTCGACATCCCCGAATGCGGCCTTGTCGCCATTCTCGACGCCGACAAGGAAGGGTTTCTGCGCTCCGAAACGTCGCTCGTGCAGACGATCGGCCGCGCGGCGCGCAATATCGACGGCCGCGTCATCCTCTATGCCGATCAGATCACCGGCTCGATGAAGCGCGCGATGGACGAGACCGACCGCCGCCGGGCGAAGCAGGAGACCTATAACCGCGAGAACAACATCACGCCGGCGTCGATCAAACGCGGCATCGCCGACATTCTGGGCTCGGTCGCCGAGCAGGATCATGTGACCATCGACACGGGTTATGACATCGCGCCGGGGCATAATCTCGCGGCCACGATCGCCGATCTCGAAAAGCGCATGAAGTCGGCGGCGGCCGATCTCGCCTTCGAGGAGGCGGCGCGCATGCGCGATGAAATCCAGCGTTTGCAACGCGCCGAATTGCTCGCCGAGGCGAGCCCGCAATTTCGCGCCTCCTTTGGCCGGGGAGGGCGCGGCGCCGTCCGCCGCGACGAAGAGGAAAAGCTCGCGACCCGCGCGCATAAGCCCACCGACGCCGACATGGGGCCGCATAATTTCGGCGGCGGGGAAGCGCGGCCGCTGGGTCGGATCGCGCCGCCGCCGCGCGTCTCGCCACGCTCTTCGGGCGGCAAGCCCGGCACGCGCACGGTGAAGGGCAAGCCGAAGTGACGCCGTTTTTTCCTTCTCCCGTAAACGGGAGAAGGAATCGCGCCCCGAACTCCCCGGTTCACAAATCCTTCGTTCTCGATTAGGGTCCGCGCCGAGTCCGCTCCCCGGCCGGGGCAGCGGGTTTTTCGCATTTCACGCGCTATTTAAGCCGCGCGGCAAAACTCGCGGCGGAGAGCGCCTGACAAGGAACCACATGGCCAAGGAAGAACTGCTCGAATTTCCCGGCGTCGTCACCGAACTGCTGCCGAGCGCGATGTTTCGCGTCAAGCTCGAAAACGACCACGAAATCATCGCCCATACCGCCGGCAAAATGCGCAAGAACCGCATCCGCGTATTGACTGGCGATAAGGTGCTTGTCGAGATGACCCCTTATGATTTGACCAAAGGCCGTATAACATATCGTTTCCGGTAATTTTCCTTTGGCGGAGCGACATTCTTGACAGCCAATCCTCCAATCGCCCGTCCCAAGCTCGTTCTCGCATCAGCTTCGCCGAGGCGCTTGGCGCTGTTGCAGCAGGCGGGACTCGACGCCGACGCCCTGCTGCCGGCCGACATCGATGAGACGCCGCACCGCGGGGAATCGCCGCGCGCCTACGCCACCCGAATCGCCAGCGAGAAGGCGGCTGCCGCGGTAAAGCTGCGCGCGACGCAGCCTGAGCTGAAGGAATCTTTTCTCATCGCCGCCGACACGGTCGTGGCTGTTGGCCGGCGCATCCTGCCTAAGGCCGAGACGCGAGAGGAGGCCGAGGAATGCCTGCAGTTGCTCTCGGGGCGCCAGCACCGGGTCTTTTCGGCGGTAAGCCTGATCACGCCGCGCGGCTATGAGCGCAAGCGTCTCGTCGAGGCGCGGCTGCGGTTTAAGCGCCTTGGCTCAACCGAGATCGAGGCCTATCTTTCGACCGGCGAGTGGCGCGGCAAGGCGGGCGGCTACGCCATTCAGGGACGCGCCGGCGTGTTCGTGGTGAAGATCGTCGGATCCTATACGGCCGTCGTCGGCCTGCCGCTACATGAGACGGTGTCGCTCCTCGCAGGCGAGGGATATCCTGTGCTCGCGCCGTGGTTCGCGATGGCGTGACGCGGCCCTTGGGCCGCAACGAGGCTGAAAAGGCGTGTGGCCGCCGAGGGCTTGGGGGGTGTCGCGCGCGATGAGGCAAGACGTGTGAGTGACGCACCTACAACAGTTTTCGCAGACGCGCCCCTGGCCCAGTCGGCGCAGCCGGCAAGCGCTGACGTTTCCGCGACGGCCGCCGCTTCCGCCGCCCTCCAAAAAGAACGAGACAGGCTCTTAGGCGAGCTGAAGAAGGTCACGGCGGAACGAGACGCCTTTCGCCAGCAGCTGCATCATTTGGCGGCGTATAACAGACCGGACCCACGCCATAAGGCGGACTTGCTCTTCCTTTTGCGCCGTCTCGAGCCGATGGCGGTCGAAGGCTGTTCCAAGTTGCGGGTCGGCCGCGCTCATGATGGCGGCTATGTCATGCTGGACGACTTCGTGGGCGTGCAGGCCGCTTATTCCTTCGGCGTCAACCGTGACACGGCTTGGGATCGGCAGATCGCCGACTGCGGCATCGACGTTTTTCAATACGACCATACAATCGAGGCGCTGCCGGAGCAGCATCCTCGCTTCCACTGGTTCCGCTGCGGAATTGGACCTCTTCCTGACGCGAACCTGCCGCTCACCACGCTGGCGGACGCGCTGGTCAGCAATGGCCACGCACAAGCAATCGAACTCATTCTGAAATGCGACATAGAAGACGCCGAGTGGGACGTCTTCGGAATGGCCGACCCGGCCTGCCTCGCGCAGTTTCGTCAGATCGTCGTCGAATTTCACTGGCTGGAGAGGATGGTTCAGCCTCAGCGCTACCATCAGATGCTCAGGGCGATCAGCGCACTGACGGTGCATCACCAGCCCATTCACGTGCACGCCAATAATTTTGCGCCTATGGCGGTAATTAGCGGCGTTTCAGTTCCTTCAGTGCTGGAAGTCACTTTTGTGCGCAAGGCGGGAAAGACATTCAGAAAGACGGACGAGACCTTTCCCACTGCTCTCGATTCGCCGAACGCTGCGGGTCTCAGCGATTATTATCTAGGTCATTTCCGCTTCTGAGGACGCTTAGGCGGTCGAGAGGTAACGCCGCGAGAACCGCGCCCCGAGACGGGTGAGAATCTCATAGCCGATGGTGCCGGCGCGCGCCGCGGCGTCCTCGATGCAAATGCCGTCGCCCAGCAGTTCGACCCATTCGCCGCGCTGCGCGGCCTCGCGCGGCGCCTCGGAAACGTCCAGCACGACATAATCCATCGACACGCGTCCGATGAATGGGCAGCGAATTCCGCCGACGAGCGCTTCGCCCGTGGGCTTTTCCGTGCAAGAGGCGGCCCCGAGCGGCACGCCGTCCGCATAGCCGACGCCAATCGTGGCGATGCGCGTGCGCTTTGGCGCCGACCACAGCGCGTCATAGCCGACGCAGGCGCCTGGCTCGATCTCGCGCGTTGAGAGAATGCGCGCGCTGAGCCGCGCGACCGGCCGCACCGGGCATTCAGCGTAAGGCGTGGGGTTGCCGCCAAACAGCGCGTAACCGGGGCGAACGAGATCGAAATGCGGGCGCTGCGGCAGGAAGACGGCCGAGGAATTCGCCATAGACGCCGGAATCTCGGCGAAGCGTGCGCGGGCGTCGAGGAACGCCTCGATCTGCCGGGCGTTGCAGGGGGCGTCGCGCATTTGCGAACTGACGAAATGGCTCATCACCAGCGTAGGCGCGATATGGCGCGCACGCTCGGCCGCCTGCGCCGCCTCGCTGATCGGAATGCCGAAGCGATTCATCCCCGTATCGAAATGGATGGCGGCTTTGGGCTTGCGCCCTGTCGCCGCCCATTCGTCGATTTCGCCGAGCGAACCCAAGGCCGGGATAAGGTCAGCGGCGACGAGCCGCGGCGCCGCGCCGGGCACGAGCCCGTCCAGCACATAGATGGTCGCGTCGTGGGCGACGGCCCGGGCCGCTTCGCCTTCGACGACATTGGCCACGAAAAAGGTTCGGCAGCCGGCTGAGAGCAGCGCGCGCATCGCGGGCGCGAGCCCCAGGCCATAAGCGTCGGCTTTCACCACCGCGCCGCATTCCGCGCCGCCGGCCAGTCGAGCCATCGTGCGCCAATTGTCGGCGAGCGCGGCGAGGTCGACGATCAGAACGCCGGTCTCCGCCGGGTCCGAAGGCTCGGTCCGGGGCCGCAGGCGCGCAGCGGGTTCGTTGATTCCCATCTCAACGCCATTTTAGGCCGCAAAAGGCGGCGTCCAGATGGCGACGGCATTCTATTCTGAATTTGGCAGAAGACATTCGAATTTCGCGCGCACCTCGGGCGGCAGGCGGCGCGCGCGGCCGGCTTCGACGCACACGATCCTGACCTTGGCGCGGACAAGCAGTTCCGCCTGCCGCAAAACGCGCTGCTCAAGCGTGAGTGAGGCGCCGCCGAGTTCAAGAGTCTTGGTTTCGACGGTCAGCAGGTCGTCCATCGTCGCGGGCTTTTGAAAGTCGACGTCCATCGACCGGACGACGAAAAAAATCGGCGCGCCTGCGGCGCCCGCCAGCAGCGCGCTCTGATCAAGCCCCAGCGCGCGCAGCATCTCCGTGCGCGCCCGCTCCATGAAGCGCAGATAGGAGGCGTGATACACGAGTCCGGAAAAATCCGTGTCCTCGTAATAGACGCGAATGGAGAGGGACTGACATGGCGCGATCGTCGTCATTCTGCGTCTGGCGGCTGGGCTGGAGTTTCATCTAAGAGGCGGGATTGGCTAGAACGCGGCTGTTCTTGATACTGAGCGAAATAATCGCATTTATAGGCATACGCTCTCTGGCGGCGAAGAGCGTCGCTCGCGCTCCGAGGCGCGTCGCAACCATAACCGAGGAGCTTCCACATGTCTTTCCAGATTGGCGACACCGCGCCGGATTTCGAAGCCGACACGACGCAAGGACATATCAAGTTTCATGATTGGATCGGCGATTCCTGGTGCATTCTGTTCTCGCATCCCAAGGACTTCACGCCGGTCTGCACGACCGAACTTGGCTACATGGCCAAACTCGAACCGGAATTTAAGCGGCGCAACGTCAAGATCATCGGCTTGAGCGTCGATCCGGTCGACAATCACGCCAAATGGGCCGTCGACATCGAGGAAACTCAGGGCGCGAAGCCGAATTATCCGATGATCGGCGATCCCGACCTGCGCATCTCCAAGCTCTATGGAATGTTGCCGGCGAGCGCGGGCGGCGACGCCAGCGTCAGGACGCCGGCCGATAACCAGACCGTGCGCAATATTTTCGTCATCGGGCCCGACAAGAAGATTAAGCTCATCATGGTCTATCCGATGACGACCGGCCGCAACTTCGATGAAGTGCTCCGAATCATCGACTCGCTGCAATTAACCTCCACACATAAGGTGGCGACGCCCGTGAACTGGCGGCCGGGCGATGACGTCATCATCGCCGGTTCGGTCTCCGACGAGGAGGCCAAGAAGATCTATCCGGCCGGCTGGAATGCGCCGCGGCCCTATCTTCGCATCGTTCCGCAACCGAAATGATGCGGGGAAGGCCCAGGAACGCGCGCGATGATCTTCCGGCAACTGTTCGATAGCGTCTCCAGCACATACAGCTACCTCCTCGCCGGCCATCGCGGCGGGGAGGCGCTGATCATCGATCCGGTGCTCGACAAGGTTGATAGCTATCTGCAGCTGATGCGCGAACTCGACGTACGGCTGGTCAAGTCTTTGGACACGCACACCCACGCCGATCACATCACCGGATCGGGCGCGCTCCGCGATCGCACCCATTGCATCACGGTGATGGGCGAGCGCAGCAGCGCCGATGTGGTGTCGATGCGCGTCCGCGAAGGCGAGCGCATCCGCATTCCGGGCGTCGAGCTCGATGTTCTCTACACGCCTGGTCACACGGATGATTCATACAGCTTTATGATGGCCGACAGGGTGTTCACCGGCGACACGCTGTTGATTCGCGGCACCGGCCGCACTGACTTTCAGAACGGCGACGCGCGGGCGCAGTACGAGTCGCTTTTCGGCAAGCTGTTGAAGCTTCCCGACTCGACCCTTGTCTATCCTGCGCACGACTATAAGGGCGATACGGTCAGCACGATCGGCGAGGAGCGGGCGTTCAATCCGCGTTTGCAGGTCAAATCCGTCGATGAATATGTCGCGCTGATGGAAAGCCTGCATCTGCCCAATCCGAAAATGATGGACGTCGCGGTGCCGGCGAACATTCACATCGGATTGCATCAGGAGGACATCGCGCGGCGGGGCTGGTCGTTGACGCCGCAAGACGCGCTCGACATTCTCGGTCAGCCGTCAACCGCTCTTGTCGATCTGCGCGAGGCGCGCGAGCGCGAAGTTCATGGCGTTATCCCGGGCTCGCTGCATATGCCCTATGACGAACTCGACGAGAATATTCGGGACGGCGGCCTGTTGCATGAATTGGCGGTCTCCACCGGCAAGCGCATCGTATTTTATTGCGCCTTCGGCGAGCGCTCGGCGATGGCGGTCGAGGCGGCGCAGGAAGCGGGACTAACGTCCGCCCGTCACATTCAGGGCGGCCTCGACGCGTGGACAAAGGCCGGCGGTCCGCTCGTAGGCTAATTTGGACACTGGGCTTCCTCATCCTGAGGAGCGTGCGGAGCACGCGTCTCGAAGGAGAGGGTGAGGAAAACAATCCTTCACCCGATTCCCCTGTGGCGCGATCGAGTTGACTCCGCCGCAGGAGCTGGAAAGCGTAGCTTGAGACGCCATGTACGCTCCTAAGGAGTGTGCATCATGAACTCGAAATTTCTAAGCCGAGCGCTGAAGGCGCTGGAGCATGCCGGCGAGATCGCCGCCGTTCTCTTATTTGGCGCAATGATTTATTTCGTGCTCACCGCGTGATCGCCGGTTAGTCTTCGCCTTCGCCAAACAATCCGAACTGCGAAGCAGGGCGCGCCGGCTCGGCGAGGCCGAGGTGACGAAAGGCGTGCGGCGTCAGCAAGCGCCCGCGCGGCGTGCGCTGCAAGAAGCCCTGCTGCAAAAGAAACGGCTCGATAATGTCCTCGATCGCGTCACGCGGCTCTGACAGCGCCGCCGCGATCGTCTCGATGCCGACCGGGCCGCCGCCGAAATTGACGGCCACCAGATTCAGATAGCGACGATCCATCACGTCAAGGCCGATTGAATCGACTTCGAGGAGCGACAGAGCGTGATCGGCGAGTTTGCGGGTGATTGATCCCAC
>JALHNR010000062.1 GCA_022843525.1 Methylocystis sp.
ATGAAAGCCGAGATCGCCTACAAGCTCGGCAAGCGCTATCGTCAGGACGAGCCGCTCGACTTCGGAGTCGCGTCGGACGTCAACGAAGAGGACGCGACCCGCTTCAAGGAAATGGGTCACACGATGCGCAAAGCGGGCGAAGGACCTGCGAAAGATGCCTCTGATACATGAATGCGTCGTCACGACGCTGTCGCCGGAAGGTCGACCGCATATCGCGCCGCTCGGATTGATCGAGGAACACGGCTTCTGGATCGCCGCGCCGTTTCGTCCCTCCTCGACCCTGTTCAATCTCACGCATAATCCGAAAGCGACGGCGAGCTTCACCGACGACGCGCGCATTTTTGCCGGACTCGTCGCCGGCCAACGCAACTGGCCGCTCACCGACATTGAAGACTGGCCGGCGCCACGCCTCTCCGCCGCGCTGGCGCATGCCGAACTCATCGTCGCGCGCGTCGAGGAGCACGAAACGCGACCGCGCTTCTTCTGCAGAGTGAGGCGGATTGAATCGCATCGCGCCTTTCTCGGCATGAACCGGGCGCGCGCCGCCGTGCTGGAAGCGGCGATTCTCGCGACGCGGCTCGACATGCTGCCACGCGAAAAGATCGAGAGCGAACTCGCCTATCTGCAGATCGCCATCGACAAAACCGCCGGCGAGGCCGAGCGCGAAGCCTGGGACATGGTGATGGAAAAAATTGACGCGTATAAGGAGCGAGCGGAAAAGCGCGCGTCGCGTTAGTGAACCTTTCGCGCGATTCGCAAGCATGCCCCACGAAAGAAGCGTGCGATGAACCGAAACGTCTGCGCGATGGTGGCGATCGTTCTCCTTTCAACGTCGCAGGCCATTTGCGGCGACGCGGCGACGAAGCCATCTTCATCTACGCCAAGCTGGCTCGATCGCCTGTCGATCGACGGCTTCTTGTCGGGAGGCGCGGCCATCAACTTCGCGCGTCCTTTCAATAAGATAAACTTCGGTCATCTCCAGACGGATCGCGCCAACTGGCCACAATTCAATCAAGCGATTTTGAATGTGGCGCGCCCGCTCGACAAGAAAGAGTCCGGCCTCGACTTCGGGTTTGGCTTCATAGGCATGCTCGGCACAGACGCCCGCTACACCCAGTTCCTGGGCCAGACTGAATACCTCATTCGCGATCGCACGCAGCTTTCGATCGTCGAGGCGAGTCTCCAGGCCCATCTGCCAATTCTGACCAAGGGCGGCGTCGACATTACGATCGGCGAATTCGAGAGCTACAACGGTTTCGAAAAGCTCACATCGAAGGACAATATCTTTTATACGCGCTCCTATAGTTCGAATTTCGGGCCCTTCGTCGATACGGGGATCATGTCAATCGTCCACGCTACAGATTGGCTCGATCTCTATGCGGGCATTGTCACCGGCGTCAGCGCCACAATCGGTTGGCCCGGCGACAATAACAATTCGCCCTCAATTCATGCCGGCTTTGGTCTCAACCTGCTCGACGGCGACCTTTCGATCCTCGCGATTACGCATTCCGGACCAGAAAATCCGAATGTGAAAGACCCTTTGTTGGTGGGGTGGCCGGATGGCGTCATCGGCGGCATTCCTGCAGCTTGCGCCTGCAATCCCAACAACGCCTGGCGTCTGTTCAATAATTTGACGGCGACCTGGAACGCCACCGAAAACCTGAGCTTCACGTCGGACATCAGCTATTTTCGGGAGAGCGGCTGGTACCCGGTATCGGTTTTCGGATCCACTTTTGACGCGCTTAACGCCCTGCCTAACGGCTTCGGACTGAATGCTGCTCTGATCCCTCAGCGTCCTCGCGGCGCCAATGCATATGGAATCGTGCAATATGCGACATACAGAATCGACGATTCAATCAAGCTGGGCGCCCGCGTCGAATTCTGGAGGGACGCCAAAAATTTCTTCGCCGCCGCCTATCCCGGCTATTTCGACAGTGTCAACCTTCAACATGGCTTTCCCGCTCCATCAGTGATTTCTCAGCCTCAGGGACAAGGAACAAGCTATCTGGCGATCACCGCCGGCGTCACTTTTTCGCAACAACTGACGGCGTTTCCGTATTTTTCAGGCTTGATCATCAGACCGGAATTTCGGTGGGAGGCCGCAGTGAATGATGCGGCGCCCTTCTTCGGGCCGAACGGTCCAAAGCGCACGCAGGGCCTTTTCTCGATGGAGGTCATCGCACCATTCGCGATCCAATGATCGTTATGCGCTACCGGACTTCCAGCAGCGCCAGCGCCGAAGCCGGCGCGCAATTCGCCGCCTTTTCGGCCAAATCCGTCGGCGCCGCGATCAGATCGGCGAAATCGATGAATGTCCGGCCTTGCGCATGCGCCAGACGCGCTGCGAGTCTGCGGCCGACGCCGGCGCCGGTGATCGGCGCATCGAACGCCAGCGCGTCGCGCGATTGAAGCAGCGCCATCTGATCTTCGATGGCGCGCAATTGCGCGCGCGCAAGATACTGCGCGAAGGCGCGCCACTGCGCATCGCTCAATTCGGCGGCGTCGCGCCCGGCAAGACGCGCCAGCCGCGCGCGCGACGCCGCAACCGTCTTCGGGCGACCATCCGCCGTCGGCGAAAGGTCGGCGTCGGTTTCGCCTTCGGGAAGATCGCCGAGCACGCGCCGCACGTCGGCCATCGATGCAAAGGCCTCGTTGACGAGCGGCGTCCACCGTCCGGCGATCGGCGCGCGCGCCGCATAGGCCTGAGGCGCGCCGCGTGAAAATCCGGCATAGGCGAGTTCGCCATAAGCGAGGCGCTCGGCGTCGCTCGCCCCGCGCGCCGCGACACGTCCGGCGCAAATCGGCGCAATGTCCGTCGTCGTCGATCCGATATCGATGAACAGCGCCTCGGCGCAATGGCGCGCGACGAATTCAGCCGAGGCGCGCCAATTCGCCGAAGCGACGGCGTCGACATGGGCGCCGATCTCGTCGCGGCTGATGAAGCCGCGTTCGCCGGCGTAAAAAAGAATGTCAGCAACGCCGATTTCACGCGCGGCGATGGTGGCCACCGTAACGACGCCGCGCGCCCTGCTTTCGAAGGCGTCGGAGAGCTCCGCCGTCATGGTGACGCGATGACGCTCTGCCTCGCCGAGCGCCGAACGCGCGGCGCGTAGCGCCTGCTCCAGGCTGGCGACGCCTTCGTGGGGCGCGCAGGCGATCTGAACGACCGCCGTCAGGCGGCCATCGTCCGCGCGCGCCGCCTTGATATGGGCGCCGCCAATATCCCAGCCGATGACCGCCGCCATCCGCCACTCCCAAAAGAAAAAGGGGAGCCGCGCGGCCCCCCTTCAATTTCGAAGATGCTGCGCGACTCAGTTCGGCGCGAAGGGGTGCTTGGCTTCGTTGCGCTTGGCGACGACTTCCGAAGCCTTCGGCTCGCCCTTGACGGCGCGTGCGATCGCTTCCTTCGTGGCGGTATAATTATAGTCCTGGATCTTCTTGTCGTCCGAAGCGTCCCAGTGAATGAACACGCCGACCGCAATGAAGATGTCGTCGGCCTCATCCATCGGGATCACGCCCTCGGCGACCGAATCCGCGACCGCCTTGGCGACGCCATGCTGCGCCGGGCCGAACATCTGAACGGCCTGCTTGGCGCCCTTGATCGTCACCTTGTTGAAGAGGATCGTGTTGGGCTTGCACAGCAGGTTCGGGGCGACGACCGCGAGCAGCGTCGTGAAGCCGTCCTTGTTGTTGACGAGCGCGTTGGCGAAAGCGAGCTCGGCCGCGGAGCCGCGCGGCCCCATGATCAGATCGATATGCGCAACTTCATTGCCGTCGCCGACCAGCGACTCGCCGACCAGCATTTTGTTGATCAAAGCCATGTTTTTCTCCCAGAATTCTGGCGCCGGATTCACAGGCGCCCTAAGCGAGCCGCACGCGGGGCGCGCGGCGATAAGAGCCCACGCTCGCGGCGTGGACTCAACCATTTTCGCGCGTTCTTGCCAAGGCGAGAGACCTGGCAAGCGCGCGAGACGTCACACAAGTTCGCGGGCCAATGCGAAAGCGTGACGGAAGTCGAGGCAAAGCGGCTCGTCGGACGTCGCCATCTTCTTGAAGAGACCAGCTTCCGTGCCGTATTTGACGTTGCCGATCGCCAGCGCGCCGATGCCCAGCGCGCCGTGAGGCGAAACCACGACGCCATTGTCGTGCAGACCGCAGCCTTCAACGCCAAGCGGCGGCACGGCGTTGACGTCGGCGGCGATCAAGAGATCCTTGGCGGCGGCGAGATCGTCCTTCGACAGCACCTGGACGCCGGCGCGCGCCGCGCACAGCGCGATTTCATGGTGGCGCAGCAATTCCCGCACTTGTTCTGGCGTGGAGCCGTCGGCAGGCGCCACCTTGATGTTAAAGCGCTTGCACATTTCGTCGGCGAGCTTGGCGACGCGCTCGAGACCGCTATAGCCGACGACGGTGACCTCTGCGCCTTCAAGCGCCGAGATCACGGCGGCGGAATAGCCAACAACGCCCGTCGCCCCGTAGATGACGACTTTCGCGCCCTTGAGCTCGCGCTGTTTCTTCTCACGCAGAATCTTTTCGACGCAGGCGACCATCGCGCCGGCGGTGGTGAAGGAGCCGTAGGGATCGGCGAAGAGCGACACTTCGAAGGGCTTGAGCAGCGCTTTCTTTGCGGTGTCCATCATGTCGAGCGCGAGCACGGCGTCGCGGCCGGCGAAAAAGATGCCGGTGCGCAGCGCCGCCGAAGGCGCGCGCGAGAACATCGCGTCCTGCACGAGCGCGGTGACTTCGTCGAGCGTGACATTGGTGTAGGGAATCGCCGCGTCATAGCCGGCGTCGAGGGCCATGTTCACATCGAAGGGACTCATGTGCTTCAACGTGCTGAGCATGTGCAGAATCGCTTTGGCCATTGAATCTCCCCAACCTTTCCCTCGATTTTCGCGTCTTACGCGGCCATAGGCGACGCGCGGCGGAGATAACCTCCAGCCCCTCGATCTCTCAATGATTCCGGCAAAACGAACGGCGCGCGGGCGCGCGCCTCGGCCTCACCCGGAGCGGTGGGAGGCTTAGAACCCAGAACGAAGCCGATGTCTAGAGGCGTGTGCGCCGCAGCGTGCGGCCCCATGGCGGCGGCTGTTGGTTGACGGCGGCCGCGCTTTTCCTCTATAAGCCCCGCAATCGAGGCTCGGCGCATCGTCGTCGCGCCTCGCTGTCTTTTTCACCCTCTGCTGGCGATCGCGGGCGACTAGCGCCGCGGTCCACGCATGGAAGAATAGAGCGAAAGGAACCATTATGTCCCGCCGTTGCGAGCTGACCGGAAAGGGCGTGCAGTCCGGCAATCTCGTCAGCCATTCCAATCGGAAGACGAAGACGCGGTTTCTGCCCAATCTCGTCAATGTGACGCTCGCCTCAGAGGCGCTGGCGCGTTCGGTGCGCCTGCGCATCTCCGCGGCGGCGCTGCGGTCGGTGGAGCATCGCGGCGGGCTTGACGCCTTCCTCGCGAAGGCGAAGACCGAAGAGCTGTCGCAGAACGCCCGAACGCTGAAGCGCGAAATCGAGAAGAAGCAGGCGGCCGCAAGCGCGTAAAGCCTCGCCTTCTGTTTTGACATTTGGCCCCGTCGCCTTGCGGCGGGGCTTTTGTTTTGCGGCGCCCCGAGTTTGTCGCTGAAAAAGGCGGCCATCCCTTCTCTCATGGGGAGAAGGTGGCGCGCGAAGCGCGACGGATGAGGGGAAAGCGCCTGACGTGTAGAGGGATAAACCCCTCACCCGACCCGGCTCCGCCGGGCCACCCTCTCCCAAAGGGAGAGGGATTGCGCTCCCGGCGTCAGCCCTGCGATAAAACTAACCCCGCAGATCCGGCGGCGTCGCTTCTTCCGCCAGTCGCTTTAACGCCTCATCGAGTGAAAGCTGCGTCTGCGCCTGCGAGCCCAGCCGGCGCATGGAGATCGTGCGCTCGGCCGCCTCTTTCTTGCCCGCGACGAGCAGCACGGGAACCTTCGCGAGCGAATGTTCGCGCACCTTGTAGGTGATCTTCTCGTTGCGCGCGTCGACCTCGACCGCAAGCCCGAGCTTTCGCGCCGCGGCGGCGACCTCAAAGGCGTAGTCGTCGGCGTCCTGCGTGATCGTGCAGATGACGATCTGCAGCGGCGACAGCCACAGCGGCAGATGTCCGGCGAAATGCTCGATCAGAATGCCGGTGAAACGTTCGAGCGAGCCGAAGATCGCGCGGTGGATCATCACTGGCGTCTTCTTCTCGCTGTCCGGGCCGATGTAATAGGCGCCAAAGCGCGACGGCAGATTGAAGTCGACCTGCGTCGTGCCGCATTGCCACTCGCGGCCGATCGCATCACGCAGCGTATATTCGAACTTGGGGCCATAGAACGCGCCCTCGCCCGGATTGATGCCCGTCTTGATGCGCCCGCCCGAGCCCGCTTCGATGTCGCTCAACACCCGCGTCATGATCGCCTCGGCCTCGTCCCAGGCCTCGTCGGAGCCGACGCGCTTTTCAGGACGCGTCGAGAGCTTCACGACCACTTCCTCGAAGCCGAAATCGGCGTAGGTCGACAGAATGAGATCGTTGATCTTGAGGCATTCTTCGGCCATCTGCGCTTCGGTGCAGAAGACATGCGCGTCGTCCTGCGTGAAGGCGCGCACGCGCAGCAAGCCATGCAGCGCGCCGGACGGCTCATAGCGATGCACGACGCCGAACTCGGCCATGCGCAGCGGCAGATCGCGGTAGGACTTGAGGCCGTGTTTGAAGATCTGGATATGGCCAGGACAATTCATCGGCTTGATCGCGTACAGCCGATCTTCGTCCGTCTGTTCGCGCGCGGGCGCTGAGACGAACATGTTCTCGCGAAACCATTCCCAGTGGCCGGACGTCTCCCACAGCGACTTGTCGAGGAGCAGCGGCGCGTTGACTTCCTGGTAGTCGGCCTTCAGGCGCCGGCGCATGTAGGAGATGACATTCTGGAACAGCGCCCAGCCCTTCGGGTGCCAGAAGATCGCGCCGGGGCCTTCCTCCTGAAAATGGAACAGGTCCATCTCGCGCCCGAGGCGGCGGTGATCGCGCCGCTCGGCTTCCTCCAGCCGGTGCAGATGGGCGTCGAGTTCCTCCTGCGTCGTCCAGGCCGTGCCGTAGATGCGCGACAGCATCGGCTTCGTCGAATCGCCACGCCAATAGGCGCCCGCGACCTTCATCAGCTTGAAAGCCGTGCCGACCTTGCCGACGGAGGGCATGTGCGGGCCGCGACAGAGGTCGAGCCACTGGCCCTGCTTATAGATTGAAAGCGGCTCATCGGACTTGATCGAGTCGATGAGTTCGCCCTTGAAAATCTCGCCTTTGGTCAGAAACCATTGCTTGGCGTCGTCGCGATTCCACACTTCGCGCGTGATCTTGGCGTCGCGCGCGACGATCTCGCGCATCTTCTTTTCGATCGCCGGCAGGTCTTCGAGCGTGAACGGCTCGGCGCGGAAGAAATCGTAATAGAAGCCGTTCTCGATGACCGGGCCGATCGTCACCTGCGTGCCGGGATAAAGCTCCTGAACCGCCTCCGCCAGCACATGCGCGGCGTCGTGACGGATGAGCTCCAGCGCGCGCGGATCTTCGCGCGTGACAAACTCGATCTTCGCGTCCCGCTCGATCGGTCTTGTCAAATCGACGAGAGCGCCGTCGAGCGTCATGGCGACGCTGCGCTTGGCGAGAGAGGGAGAAATGCTTTTGGCGATGTCGACGCCCGAAACGCCGGGCTCGAACTGACGGGACGCCCCGTCGGGGAATGTGACCGATATCATAATACGCTCCTGTCGCGCTCAGTCGCCGATACGAGTCGACGTAAGTCGCTTTGGGTGGACGGCGCCTTCATAACGCCGCCCGTGCGCGGGCGCAATCTTCGCGGGTGCGTTACCTGTCTGCGGAGGGAAGACCGGCGCGCCTGGGAGCGTATTGCCTACCGGACGCTTACCGGCAAGCAAGGCACGGTTGAGCTAACGCCTCGAGGACCCGAGGCGGCGCGACCGGAGACAGCGTCGCGCCTAGCCAGGGTAACTTCGCCGTAAGACGGCATGCCAAGAGCCGCGTTATGCGGCTCGTGTCGGCCTATCGGCTAAAACCAACGCCCTCGGCCGTACCAACCGCCGCCAAGGATGAGAAGAACAATAATAATGATGAGGAGCGTCTGGGTATCCATGATGTACATTCCCTTCAGTGCTATGGCTACGGCTTTGGCTTGTTCACAATGACCACGCCGAATAGGCACATCATATGGGAGACGCCGTCGGACAAAAAAGAAGTCGGTGGATTACGTGACCAACGTGTCGCTGGATTCTTGGCGAGCAACCTAAGCCTTCAGCAACGCCGAGAAGCGCAACGGTCATAGCGTCGCAAAAAATCGTCAACCATCAGACGTTCAGTCGTGATTTTTCAATCGCGAGCGCTCAGGCGCGCTCAGGGCTATTTCGCCATGTCTTGTACATCTGCTCTTGTGCATCTGCGCGCGCGGATGCCGACTCGATCAGCGCGTGCGCAAGCAAACCGCAATTTCAGCTGGCGGTGCAACAGCTCATGAACCGGAAAGAGGGTTTACCAGCTCGTCAGCCTTTTTGGCTTGTGAGCTTTGGTAGGATGGCGCGCCCGAAAGGATTCGAACCTCTGACCCCCAGATTCGTAGTCTGGTGCTCTATCCAGCTGAGCTACGGGCGCCTGCTTCGCCATAGCCCCGATGCGTTAAACGGGCTATGGCGACGTGCCGGCTCGTTTACCGGCAAGCGACGCGAATGGCAAGAGCGCATTTACTTTCGCGGCGCGCAGCCTTGCGTCGACGTCGCAAGCATTTAGATAAAAGGCTCTAAGTAGGATTTATTAATGGAAACGTTCCTGTCGGATGGCGTCGAGATAGCCTATGTGGATTTCGAGCCTTTAACGGAAGATCGCGGCGAACCGATCGTCCTCGTGCATGGCTTCGCCTCGACCCATGCCGTGAACTGGCTGTTCACGCAATGGGTCAAGACGCTGACTGAAGACGGCCGCCGCGTCATTGTCTTCGACAATCGCGGCCATGGTCGTTCCGCCAAGCTGTACGATCCGGCGCAATATAGTCTCGACCTGATGGCCGCTGACATCGTGCATCTGCTCGACCATCTGTCGATCCCGCGCGCCGACGTCATGGGCTATTCGCTCGGCGGACGCATCGGCACGGTGCTGGCGCTGACGGCGCCCGAGCGCGTGCGCTCCTTGATCCTCGGCGGCATCGGCGAAAATCTTATCGAGAACTCCGGCCTGCCGCGTGGCCTCGCCGAAGCCATGGAGATTGAGCGCATCGAGGACATTGGCGATTCGACTCTCAAAATCTTCCGCGGCTTCGCCGAATCCACCCGCAGCGACCTCGCCGCCCTCGCCGCCTGCGTGCGCGGCGCCCGCAAGTCCGTCGAGCCAGAGTCGCTCGCGCGCATCACCGCGCCGGTGCTGATCTGCGTCGGCACGCGCGACGACGTCGCCGGCGACCCGCTCCCGCTGGCCGAGTTCTTCCCGAATGCCCGCGTGGTCGATATTCCCGGCCGCGACCACAACAGGGCGGTCGGCGACAGGATTTACAAGCAGGCAGTGCTGGAGTTCCTGGATACGCGGCCTTAACGGTCGCGGGGGGCGCCCGTGCTATTGTCCCAGGGCTCCGCTATATATTGCCCGACCAAGGAGGGGCGGATGGGCGCCGAAACGCGCGAACTTGGCGCGAAGATTATCGACTTCGCCCAGAATGACCCGCTGTTCGCGCGGCTGCGCGCGGAGGCGGAGGACGTGCTGCGGCGCGAACCGGAGCTCGGCGGCTTCCTGCATCCGGCGATCCTGTCGCAGAACGGCGTCTTGGGCGTCGTCGCGCATCGCGTGGCGCAGCGGCTCGACCGGCCGGAGGCGCCCTATATCGCCATCCGGCAGGCGTTCGAAGAATGCGCCGCGCGCGAACCTGGACTGGTCGAGGCGTTTCGCGCCGACCTGCTCGCCGTGCTTGAGCGCGATCCCGCCTGCACGAGGCTGATCGAGCCGGCGCTGTATTTCAAAGGCTTCCATGCGCTGCAGACCTATCGTCTGGCGCATTGGCTATGGAAGAACGGCCGCAGCGACTTCGCGCTCATTCTGCAGAGCCTGTCATCGCAAACCTTCCAAGTCGACATCCACCCCGCCGCCGTCATCGGCAAGAGCATTTTCATCGATCACGCGACCGGCCTCGTCATCGGCGCGACCAGCGTCGTCGAAGACGAAGTGTCGATGCTGCACGGCGTTACGCTCGGGGGCACCGGCAAGGCGCGCGGCGACCGCCATCCCAAGGTCAGGCGCGGCGTGCTGATCGGCGCCGGCGCGAAGGTCCTCGGCAATATCGAGATCGGCCGCTGCGCCATGATCGCCGCGGGCTCCGTCGTGCTCGACCCGGTTCCCGCCAACAAGACCGTCGCCGGCGTGCCGGCCCGGATCGTCGGCGAGGCGCGCTGCGCAGAGCCGGCGCTTGCCATGGATCAGATGCTGGCCTATCTCGACGCCGGCATGTGAAGGCGGGGTTGACCTTGAGCAGAATTCTCCTGAGCTTTGCGCTCGTGTTTGTCGCGGCGTCGTTGCTGTCTCCACGCGCCGCGACAGCCGCCGGTTGGCATTACTACGATCCGGAATGTCCGATCGAGCTTGGCGGCAACGAACCTGGCGGCAAGTCGATGAAATTCGTCGCCATGCAGCCCAAGAAGAATGTCGACCGGGAGTGCATCGCGCTGCGCGACGTCGGCCCGAGCGTCATCGTGCTCGACGCCGCCGACAATGAATTGCGCGACATGAATTGGGACATCCGCATCCTGCGCGGCAAGGGGCCGAACGGCGACGCCGACCCCGAAGCCGATATCGTCGGCCGTCTGCCGGTGCAGAAATTTCGCAACGGCATGGTGAATTTCGACCAGAATTTTAAGGAGCCCGGCGAATACGTGCTTTACGCGAAGCTGACGAGCGACGACGGCGCGAAAAGTTTTGAGGGCCGGCACCCGTTCTCGGTGGGACTCGTCACCGACGAGGAAATTTATCTCTACATCGCTTTCGGCGTTTTCGTCGTCGTAGCCGGCGGCGTCGCCTTCACGCTGTGGCGCCAGGGCAAGCTCGGATTCAAAATCCCGGATTTTTCGAAACCACAGTAGGCCCGTCCACTATCAGCGCCGCGAGGTGAAGGTCCCGCGCCGCGGGTGTAAGGCCTCGGCAGGCCGGCATTCCGCCAAAGGAAAATCGGGCAAACTGGACGCCTCTTCGCGCAAGAGGCCCCCTTGCCAAATGCGATCGACTGGCAAATCCTCGATGCGGACCGGGCTTGGCCGGTCCGGGACGTGAAGCGCGGAATGACCTGCGACCTTGAGAAAAATGTGGAGCGGTTGCGACCACGCGGGAGTTCCAGTGGAGAAACGCCGCCCGCGGATTCGGTGGAAGCGCGGGCGTTAAATCCCTGGCTGATCGTCGCCTTGGTCTCCATCGGCGCATTTCTCGGTCAATTCGATGCGAGCGTGGTTCAACTGGCTTTGCCCACGCTCGGCAAGACCTTTGACGCCTCGCTGGAGACGGTGAGCTGGGTGGCTTTGGCGTATCTTGTGTCATTCGCCTCATGCCTGCCGATCTTCGGACGGCTCTGCGACATGTTCGGCAGGAAGTCGCTTTACCTCATCGGATATTTACTGTTCGTGTTTGCGAGTTCGTTGTGCGGTCTCGCCTCGGACATCGACTGGCTGATCCTGTTCCGCGTTCTTCAGGGCGTCGGCGGCTCCTTGCTGGGCGCAAACAGCATCGCAATACTGGTTAGTTCCGTTGGCAAGGACCAGCAGGGCCGGGCGTTGGGGTTCTTTGCCGCCGCCCAGGCGGTCGGAATGAGCGCCGGGCCGGCGGTCGGCGGTTTGCTTCTCGCTTCGCTGGGGTGGCGCTGGCTGTTCTGGGTTTGCGTTCCCATTGGCATTGTCGCTGCGGCGATCGGATGGCTTGCGCTTCCCCAGACGAAAGTCCTCAACGAAAGAGCGACGTTCGATTGGCGCGGCGCCTTGCTTCTGGGCCCTGCCCTGATCTGTCTCGTGCTCGTTCTCAATCAGGTCTCGGCATGGGGCGCCGCCTCCCCCGCGACCCTCTTTCTTATCGCGCTGTCCGTCGTGCTGATGGCGCTTCTCGTGCGACAGGAGCGCGGCTCTCCCTCGCCGCTTGTCGACCTCCGGCTATTCCAGAGCAAGGGATTTTCCTTTGGCGCGATCGCCGTCCTTCTCGGCTACGCAATGCTTTATGGGATGTTTTTTCTCATGTCGTTTGCGCTGGAGCATGGATATGGGGATAGCCCGCTGGCGGCCGGCCTGAGGTTGGCGATCATTCCCGTCGCCCTCGGCGTGACCGCTCCATTCGGCGGCTCGCTCAGTGATCGGCTGGGCGCGCGCATGCTCAGCGGCGCCGGCATGACGCTCTGCTGCGTCGCTCTGGCGGTTCTGGGTTTCGCGATCGTGAGCCAGAGCGCGAGCCGCACTCCCGACGCTGTCGCGTTCGCCTTGTTCGGCGCGGGCCTGGGCGTTTTCATCGCGCCCAACAATCACGCCACGATCAATGCAGCCCCGAAAAATCTTGCGGGACAGGCAGGCGCGATGCTGAATCTGATGCGCGTCCTGGGCACGAGCATCGGCGTTGCAAGCGCTTCCTCGACATTGTCCTGGGGTATCCAGCTTGTGACCGGTTCCTACGGAGACTGGAAGTCGTTCCCGGGCTCCACGACGCTCTACGCCGTCGACATCGGGCTGGTGATGCTCGCCTGCATGGCCGCCGTCGCGGGGCTCATATCCGTGCTGCGGCCTGGCGAAGAGAAGGCGAGCTAGACGAGGGATCACCCAAACCGATTATTCCTCGGAAATCCTCGCGGCGGCAGCCGCCCCGCTTCGGCGCGGTGGCCGATCCAGTCCTTGAGTTCCGCCTTCTCGATCGTAAAGACGCGGTTCGAGGCGTCGGTCCATGTGAGCCCGTCTTTGAGCGCAAAAACCTTCGCGTCGGCGACGCCGCCGTCCTTGTAGCGCTGCATGCGCACGCCCTTGCCGCGCGCCATGCGCGGCGCTTCGCTCAAGGGAAACACCAGGAGCTTCCGGTTCTCGCCGATGATGGCGACATGATCGCCCTGCGCCTGCGTCACGATCTTCAATATAGAGGGCGGCTCGACGTTGAGCGCCGCGCGTCCTTTGCGCGTCGAGGACAAAAGATCGTCCTCGCTCACAACGAAGCCGCGCCCGTCATTCGTCACCAGCAGCAGCGACGCCTCCGCGACATGCGGCAGAACGGCGACGACATCGGCGCCTTCCTCGATCTCGGCGAAAAGCCGGATCGGCTCGCCATGTCCGCGCCCGCCCGGAAGTTTCGACGCATCGAGCGTATAGGCCTTGCCGTTCGACGCGAGCGCCAGGATTTTCGACGTGGTCTGCGCGAAGAAGGAGGCGCCGAGTTCATCGTCGCCCTTGAACTGCAGGGTCGAGAGATCCTGCACATGACCCTTCAGCGCGCGAATCCAGCCCTTCTTCGAGACGACGATGGTCACCGGCTCGCGCTCGATCATCGCCTCGGCGAGGTCGAGATCGATCGCCTCGGGCGCGTCCTCGAAACTCGTGCGCCGCTTGCCCTTCAGCGTCTGCGGTCCGTAGGTTTTTTTGAGTTCGCGCACCTGCCAGGCGATGGTCTTCCACTGCTTGTCGTCATCGGCGAGCAGCGCCTCGATGTCCTTGCGCTCGGCCGAAAGCTCGCCCAGCTCCTTCTTCAGCTCCATTTCCTCGAGCCGGCGCAGAGCGCGCAGCCGCGTATCGAGGATGTATTCG
>JALHNR010000063.1 GCA_022843525.1 Methylocystis sp.
ACATTGCCTGTACGCCCCAAGAAACTCCCGAATCGAAAAGAAAGTGAGGACCCCGGCTGTCGCCATGGTAGAGCCAAGTAGAAAGCTATTGCCTCCGACACCGGCGCTTTCATCTGCTACAGCTGCACTTGCAACGTAAAATGCGGTGACCCATATCGCCACGATCCAGATTGCGACCGCTATCGCGTATAGGACATTTCCATTGAGCCGCTGGCTCTTGGTGCCTGTTTGCATAGTAATACTCTCACCCGCTCTCGCTCGTGATGAGCTGTGTTGCACAGATTTAACGAAGTCCTGGTCACCCACAGGGGGCCAAGTTTGCCAAATTTGGCTTCAAATGTGCCATGCGCCTAAGCTTGTGTTGAGCCGGCCTCTTCTGCCTCGTCATCCATAACAATCGAGGGTATGAGCGCCTTTAAGCGCCAGGCCCATGAATACTTGTCCGAGCCCTCGGGCTCGTCGAGCGAGAAGATGCGGCGAGCGTCGGTGTGCGAATTAAAGGCGGGCTGACTTTTCAAAGGTCAAACAGACCGACAGCTAGGCTCAGGACCTATTAATTTTGATTGAGGCGCGATTCAAAGTCTCCGAAATGGAGGCTTTGATGAATGATTTGTTTTTGCTCAGCGCGTGCCAGATGGCACGGATATCGCCGTATTTTCCGTTGGCGCACGGCGTGCCGCGGGTTGACGATCGTCGGGTAGTCAGCTGAATCGTCTATGTGATCAAGCATGGTCTGCAATGGAAGGATGCGCCCAAAAACTATAGGCCGCACAAGACTCTCTACAACCGGTTCATCCGCTGGAGCCGGCTCGGGGTCTTCGACCGCATCTTCGCGGCGCTCGTCGGCGAACGCCCCAAGTCCGAGCGCATCATGATCGACTCGACGCATCTGAAGGCGCATCGCACCCCCCGCAAGCCTTTTAAAAAAGGGGTTCTTTCCCGTTGGGAAGATCAGCTTGATGCTCTGTGGATAGACCTTCTGATGTTTTGGAACGCCGACGGCCCAATTGAGGCTGCGCGTGTCGAGCCCATGCCGGAACGGGGCGATGGCCTATGTCGCGCGGGTCCCGTTGCAGGTGTTGCAGGCTTCCGCGCATGGCGTCGCTAATGTCGTCGCCTTCCTCGCCGACATCATCATTGACGGCGTGAACGTGCTCGCGCTCTTAATGGACGAAAAAGGGGTGCCTTCGATCGATCTTTTCTGAGCGCCTTCGGGCGCTCTTTTTTTGTCCGCTGTGCGCGCGGCTTCTGACACCTTGACTCGTTAGCGAAGCCGCGCTTCCCTTCCCCGATATTTGAGGGGGATCACATGCGCATCATCGCCGTTTTATTTGCGCTTCTTCCGTCGCTCGCTTTTGCCGATGACATCACGCCGGATAGCTTCGCTAACCGGCTCAAGGCCGACGCGCTGAAGCTCACCGTCAACAGCATGCTGGTGCAAAGCAATACACTCTACATTCAAGGGACGCCCATGGGCGACCCGATTCCTATCGCCGCTCGCATTGCCTACACTATCGAAAATAATTCAGGCATGCCTCTGAGCTTGGCCGTTAAGCGCAGGGGCATCTCAGCTGGCCCTTGCTCAGAGGTCGAAAGCGGCTCGGGTCTCGAACTGTTCGACGACGCACTGGCGATCCAGTTGCAGCGCAACAAAACGTATCGCGATCGTGTGATGCGCTTCGTGCCCGACAAGGCGCGCGTGTCGGGAACGATCGTGATGGAAAACACGAGCTGCAAGCCGAGTGACGTTTCGGGCATGACGACCGTGCCCGTTACGATCACCGTCATGGTCGCAAATGAGAACAGCTTTCTCGCAATACCGCTCCAGACGGATGCGCGCCTAACCGTGCGCGGCAATTAGAAACGGTTCCCACGGTCGGAGTATGACGAGCACCGATCCATACAGTATCCTCGGCGTCGCACGATCTGCGACGGTTGTGGAGATCAAGGCGGCGTATCGGCTGCTCGCGCACGAGCGACACCCCGACAAGAGGAGCGGATCGCACGAAGCATTCGTCCAACTGACTGTAGCCTACGAGTACGCGCTCGCCCGATGCGGACGCCCGGCGGGCTCTTCCGCGAGCACCTCCCCACCGCCACGGCAGGAATCCTTTGACGAGTTCATGGCGCGCACGTATCGGCACTGGGAGCGCTCCGCCCAGGAGCGAGAGGAACATTTTCGGCGCATGCATGCACATGCGCCGTTCCGGCTTTTGTGGTGGCGACTATCTCACGACTTGCTCGCCGCCGCGCACGACCTGGCAAAGCTTCTCCGTCGTAAATCATAATAGAACGCGCCGCGTCTGATCGCGACGATCCTCGACGAGGCGCGACAGGTCTCGACGACGCATCGCATGTCGCGACCTGTCGCTCACGTCGCGTGAAAAATATTCTTTCGATCATCGCTGAGCATTGCGTCTCATTTGTTGAGATACACTATGGCTCAGATCGTTGTCACCCACCGAAACGTGTGATTACTGCGGTATCCTCCGTCGAGGAAGGACTCCATGGAGTCGGTATTTCCAGTCTCGATATATCGGGTTCAACGTTGCTGTCGCGCACCTCGCAGACAAAACCGCGCGCGGCCTTCGGGGCGCGGACATCGCCCGGCACACCTACGAGCAGGTGACCCGTCAGCTCGAGACAATTTGCGTCGTCATTAACTGGTCCGGATTTGTACATCGCCATGACGTTGATACCCGAGAGATTATCATGCATGTAGCGCTGTCGCAGACAAAAAGCGGAGGATACGATTTCAAAATTCAAGACTTTCGCATAGGCTCTCGGCCCAAGCTTTCTCAAGCGCTTCCGCAATGCGAAAGATACTTGGACAGTGGCGCGTCGAGGACAAGGCGGGCAGCGGGAACTCGCCCGTCGCGGTAATTGCTTTGCGTATCCCTTTGCCGACCAGACGCCGATGCACGCTTGAACTACAGAGGCCAATGCCTGAATGAAAAAGCCATCCAAGATAACGACTGCTTTTGAGGCCTATTCCGAGCAGGACACCGCCGACAAACTCATTCTTCCCTATCTCGCGTCGACCCATGGCTTTCCGAAGCCGGAGAGCCTCGATTATCAGGCCCAACACACGCTCGAAACCGATACCGGCAATAGTGGGCGCTACGACGGACTCTACCTCTCCGGCGGCTACCCTTACGTTGTGTTGGAGGCGAAGAGATATTCACACGATTTAGTGGAGAGCGATTTCGCCCAGGCGCGCGTCTACGCAACCTCGAATTTTTTCGACAAACCCGTTCCGTTCGTCATCGTCTCCAATGGCCGCGATCACCATTTTTACAAGCTGACGACGACGCTGAGTCCGCACGACCAGAAGCCGATGTACGGCCAGATTACCGCAACGGACTGGGCCAAGGTCATTTTGGAAAGTCCTGGCGAGGTCAAACAGCTCCTCACACAGACGCAACTCCTTGGTTATCTGAGAACCTTTAAACAGAAGACCTACAACGACATCCGCGCTCTCTTCATCGATCCTGCGACGGAAAAACTTGACCTTTCACGTCATGCGCTTGGCGTCGATCTTCAGCAAATCGTGGATGATCGGAAAAACTTCATCGGAACGACGGCCAAAGGCGAAACCGCGATCAAACACGCCATTCAGGCCGTCGCGTTGCATTTCACGATCAAAATTCTGTTCATCAAGCTGATCGAGGACCTGGCGCGCGGGCCGGACACGCCCCGCATCATCCATACCCTTTTCCCTAACCGCGACTACGATCAAATCGGCGGCCTGTTCGGCTTCAAGGTCTTGAACGCACTTGGCAAGGCCGACCGCCGCCGCTCTCTTCGACTCTTCGTTCGGTCTCGGACCTACTACAAACGTCTCGCGCAGGACCTCGCGCGCGTGTCATGGCAGGATATTTTTCGTTACGGCTTTAACGTCCACATGGAGCGGTACGGTCAGCTTTTCAGTGCGCTCCATTACGACCGCTTCCTTCCGGCCGATATGACGTTGCAGGCCATCCGCCAAGACCTGATTCAGATCGATATCCGCACCGCCATCATTTACGGTTCCGCCGCCGATCGAACGAACGTCATCGGCAACATCTACGAAAAGCTCATCGACGACGAGCTGCGTTCTGGCCTTGGCGCTGTTTATACGCCCCATGAAACCATGCTGTTCATGGTCGATCTTGGCCGCACGGCGGTGGGGCAATTCCGGCACCGGAAAATTGTCGAGCCGGCCTGCGGATCTGGACATTTTTACCGGGAAATCTACCGGCGCTATATCGGCGAGGTGAAGGCGCACGCGGAGAAGACGACGATATCCTTCGATCCAGCCGCGGCCCACACCGAAGCGCTTCAGCATCTTTACGGCAGGGATATTGACCCCTTTGCGGTTCAGCTCACCTTGTTGTCGACCTTTCTGGAGCAACTGAAGGATAATGTTCGACCCGGCGAAGGCAGCGCCAAAACTCGCCATCGCTGGTTGGCGGACAGGTCGATCGACACCCAGAATTCTCTTGATCCAATCACCATCGATCCAAAGCTGTTTTTCGACATCGAAAAGACCGCCGACTTGACGATCGCGCATAGCCGCCGCGCGAGCTGTCAGCGCGCCGCGTCGCCCGACCTCATGATCGGCAATCCCCCCTACGGTGTAAAAGTCGTCAAGGGCGCGCACTACGACGATGTTTATGATTTAGGTAGCAAGGATTCTTATGGCTATTTCATCGCCAACGCGATCAAGCGGCTGCCCGAAGGAAAGCGGCTGATTTACATTGTCAGTTCATCTTTCCTGACCATAGGAACTCATAAGGCGCTTCGTGATTTGATCCTTTCAACCTGCAAGGTTATCAGGATCGTCAAATTGCATCGCGCCACTTTTCCGGGGATCGATATCTTTCCGGCCATCGTCGAGCTGGAGCGATGTTCGGATGACGCGTTACGAACCGCCAACGTCTACCAATTTTATGACCTATGGCGGCTTCACCCGGTCGATCATCAGGCGGAGCTTAGAGCCGCCTATGCGGCCATTCTTGACGACCTCTCCGTCCAAAAGAAATGGCCTTTCGATGATGTGCTCGCGAAGCGGTATACAGTTAGGCAAGGCGCATTGGATCGCTATTCCAAACGCCCGATCTTCGAGGGGCTAGCTTCGCTTTATGAATTTATGGCCGACGTTGCGCCGACCACCCACACAGTTGAGCTGATGCGCGCCGACAACTCCAAAGTCCAAATCCGATTCCTGACAGTGCGCGGACGCGATGTCGTCAAGCTCAAGGACATCGCCGAGGTAAAGATCGGACTGCAATCAGGCGACAATGGCCGCTTCTATCGCGCCGCGGCCGGGGTTAAGGGCGGGGCCACCAAGGGTGGATATAAAGAGGTTCCTGTCGCGCAGATCGTGACTAACGCGGAACTTGCCGACATGACCGATGCCGCTCGCGCGGACGGCTTCGAAATCGACGATCCGACCAATGACAGGTTCTATGTCCCGCTCGACAAGGCAGGGGCGTCCGACATCGACGGCGGACTTTTGCCGCTGTTTTGGCGACCGGTGGAATTTTACATCGACTGGTCGCAGCAAGCCGTTTCAGCAATGAAGGCTCACACGGGAGCTGTCTTCAGAAACCCACAATATTATTTCCGGCGCGGCATTAGCTTTTCGAACACGGGGATTTACAGCCCTACCTATCGCTTGGGGCACGGCGGCGTCTTCGATCAAACGGGATCGAATATTTTTTGCGACGTGCTCGATCAAAAAGTCTTGCTCGGAATTCTCTGTTCGACGCTTCTGCGGTATTTCGTCAAAGCCTTCATCAATCACGGCGTTCACGCGCAGCTCGATGATTTGCCGATCGTCTTGCCCGACGCGTCGGAGAGCGCTGCAATTGCCGCAATCGTGGACAAAATCATCACGGCGCAGAAAGCTGACATTGCGTTCGACTACCGCGCCATGCTGACGGAGCTCGACGCCCTCATCGCCGACCTATACGTTCTTAACGACGGTGAACGAGCGGAGCTGTCGACCTGGTACCGGCGGCACTACCCGAAGCTCACAGGAGACGGCACCGAAGAGGCATAACCGCGTTATGAGCATTCCGGTCTGATGAGCCGCACGAAATCCGACGGAGCGCACGGGCGGCTTGCCGCCCTTTCCCGTCACTACGTCGTCTCCTCATCCTTACCGATGATACTCCCTTCGTTGTCGAGTTCGGTGTACGCCCTTTGGGTTGGGTGCCGGGCAAATGAGACATTAACCCTTCTCGATCGACTCCATCGCATCGATAATCGCTTTAAGTGTTCGACGACGCCCGTGTTCCAGTCTTTCCTCATGGTGTCGCCGCTTGTCGCGCATCCCCCATGGGGATAACCGGCGAGGCGTGGGAGGAGCCGGGGTATGATTGGGCTATGGACGACCAGCCCCGACATGTCGCGACGAGTCTCGACAGCGACTTTACCCTCACTATCGACGAGGCGCTCGAACGATACGCTCGCGCCGGACTCCCCCGTACGCCTCGGAGCGTGCAGCGCTATTGCGCCAAGGGCCACCTTGACGCCCGACTGATCGAGACATCGTTCGGCGAGAAATATCTCATTTCGCCCGCGTCGGTCGACAAGCACATTGCATACATCCAAGAAATTGCTGACGCGACGAGCCGCGACATGTCGCGACCATTCGCGTCTGAAGCATCAAGCGCCCGAGCCCACGATATCGTTCGACAGGAGACCACGACCACTGCCGACGAGCCGCGACATGTCGCGACACCTGTCCCCGCCCAAGAGAATGGAAACACGGAGCGACAGACCGCCGCGACAAGTTCCGACACACCGCGACAGGCCACGACAAGCCCCGACCTGTCGGAAAGATATCTCACTCGCCTGGAAGGGGAGGTGGCTTTCCTTCGCGAAGAGATCAGCACCAAGAATGCGCAAATCAAAGAACTGACCGAACGCAGCCGAGAGACCAACGTCTTGATCGGGGGATTGCAACGGATGCTCTCGCCCTTGCTCGGCAGGGGATCAGACCAGCAACCGAATCCTATGATGCACCATGACACGAGAAGTGCGCCGATGAACGAAGGAGAGCACGGGGGCGCTCAAGGTCAATAATTGCAAACCCACAGTGGCGTATCGTCAAAGCCCTAAACTGTGAACAACACGGAATCCTCATTTTGACGATGTATAATTCGAGGATGGATCACATCGCCGGCCGCATCGCCGAGATTGCACGCAACATCGAAATCGTCGGTGCAGACAATGCGACCCGGTTCGGATTCACGCAGGTGCCGAACTTTCTGCTCAAGGCCCCAGACCTTTCAGCTGGAGCGAAACTCACCTACGCGATGCTCCTGCATTACGCCTGGGCGAACGACTACTGTTTTCCGGGGCAGGAGCGCCTCGCCGACGACATGGGAGCGGGCAAGCGCAGCGTGATCCGCTTCTTACAAGAACTTGAGACGGCGGGCTTTATCGCAGTGACCCGCCGGGGCCTAGGGAAATCCAACGTCTACCAGCTCTTTCTCCAGCCCACGAAGAAGCCGCGCAAGACGGGCTGACGCGACTGGCAATCACAGAAGTGCCAAATTGGCATTTCTGGAAGTGCCAAACTTGCCGCTCTGGAGGTGCCAACCTGGCAGTTCACTCTATATAAGAATACGCATTTAAGAATACTCATATTAAAAATACCCAGTAGGGAAATGCACATTTAAAAATGTAAGAAAATTCCAAAATCCACAATGAAGATAATGTCCGTTTTGCAACACATTTTCTAAGAAAGTCAAATCTTTGTGCTTCAGATTATTACGGACTTCATGGTGCATATTGGCAAATATGCTATAATCAAGTCAATCGAAATATGAACAACATCGCGTCCGCCAAATTCACCGTCAGCGTCAAGGTCGCCACCAAGCGACGGCTTGAAACCCTCGCCAAAATCGCCGGCCGCAGCAGCGAATTTCTCGCCGCCGAAGCTATCAGCGAATACCTGGATCTGAACGAAGCGCAGGTAACAGGCATCAAGACCGCTATGACCTCGCTTGATCGGGGCGCTGCGATCCCGCAAAGCTCGGTGCGCGAATGGGTGCTCTCGTGGGGCGCGCAGGACGAACGACCTATCCCTCGACCGTCGACGATATGAATGTCATATGGTCGCCGGAAGCGATCGACGATCTTGCTGCTTTGCGCAACTTTATCTCGGAGACCGATCCTACGGCCGCACGGCGCGTAGCGCTTCACATCTTGCATCACGTTGAAATCGTCTTGGCTGAAAACCCCGAAATCGGCCGCGTTGGCCGCGTTGCAGAAACGCGCGAGGCGATCGTCCCAAAGAGTCCATTCGTCGTCCCGTATCGAGTGCGCGAAGGAACGCTCGAAATTTTGCGCGTCTATCACGCCGCGCGACGCTGGCCCGAAATTTTTTGAGCACCGAACCGGCGCAAGTCGACCAAAACAACGCTCAAGGGACGCGAAAGTAATCTTGTGCGACGTTAGAGAAATGGCTTTGTTGAGCCACTTCTCGCAGATAAGCTCTGTGGTCAGATTCGCATCAGGATGCCCGAGGCTCTTCATGCTCGACAAGCCAGAGAAAGCCTACAAGCTGCTTGCAACGTTGAATGCGGCTGCGCCGTTCGAAGTTGAGTTGCCGCCGTCGCTAATCACCCATCTTAAAACACAACAGACTGTGATAGCTGTCAAGCCACGGGAGAGCGTCTCGAAAGTCTCATATCTCGGAGACGAAGGCGGCATCGTATGTCATATCGTGCCTGATGAAGGCCAGAGTGCGCTTATCGTCTCTCTGACGCACGTGCGCATTCATCGTTCCCTACCGTTTGCAGCGGCCGTGTTCGACTACCAGAAGCACAGAGTGAAGAAGCTGAAGAAGGAAAACGGAGCGTAGGTCGCCGTGACGCTGATCGTTGGCGCTACCGCGAGAGCGGTTTAGTGCAATATCTGATTCACGACACATCAGCTGGGCCCGCGCTATGCGAGACATGTCAGTTCTCCTAATCAAGGGCGAATTAACCCCTGAAGTGCAGCATTATTGTTCGGCAAAGGATGTTTAAAGCCACTGAGCAAGTTCGACTGTTACGTCTTCGGGGCCGCACAAAAAGACGAGCTTCCGGTTGTGAAATTCCATGATTCTATTACGGAGCCTGACACCAGCAGCCGTCAGTCTGCGAACCTCGGCCTCGATATCGTCAACGGCGAAGCAGATGTGATTGAAGCCGAGCTTGTTGAGATTCGCGCTGTCGGCGTCAACAATCGCGTTGGGGTGACGATAGTGCAGCAGTTGCACCTCGGCGTGGGGGTTCTCGATTGCAAGCGTGATGTGGTCGGCCTCGATATCTTTGACGCCCATATAATCCTCCATGGCTTTGCCTGAAATTACGGAGGACTGGATTTCTTCAAAGCCCAGCAAAGCGAAGAAGCTCTTCGCCGCTTCGATGTCGCGCACGACGACTGTGATATGATCGAAATTCTTCACCATGCCGTCTCTCTCTGGGAGTTATGCCTTAGACTCATAATCGGAGACGGCCTTCGGAGGTTCCCTACCGCGAGAGCGGTTTAGTGCAATATCTGATTTGCGCACCATCGCGCCGCCCATCGGAAAACTAATGCGCGACGTACCTTATTCGCCGAAGACATCCTGTTCAAACTGCGAATAGGAAAGCCAATGCGCCCCACTGGCGAGATCATAGAAGCCGGCATCGATTCCCGCAGAATCTGTATAGAAACGGGCTTTTCGGATATCTTGCACCGTTGCGTACGGCGGGTACAGGAACCCTGCTAACGACACCGCCTCATCGACCAGCGCGCTCATCGTCGAACCGATAGGCAGCATCCGATCGTCGTGGGTCCGTCGGGAATAGCCGCGACAAATAGCGGAATTGACCGAGGCAATCCATACATTGTTGTATCGGTAGCGTCCTGTTACACCGTCTTTGACGGAACGTTTCCGATCAGTGTTCGGCCTTCGCACTGAGCGCTTGTCGGCGGCCGCCCGCGAAGCGAAGTGCAACAGGGCGCACCGAGCTTCTGCCCGACATAGCCGGCATCTCGGGAAAGAAGCGGTATAAGCATTGCGCGACGCTGCTTAAGCTTGTTACGAAAGACACGAGCGTTTTCCACTCCGTCTCTTCCGACAAAGAGCCTTCGTGAAAACCGAACAGGCGAAGCGTTAAGACACCGCCCGATTAAACTTCACACGGTCTCGATCGATAACGTCGCCCATAAGCCCCTGCAAAGCATCGATTGCCGCCGCGACGTCTGTAGCGTCAACGACCGCGAGGCCGTCCTGCTCACGCTGCAAGGCGGCCTCAAGACGATCGAGTATAGCGCGAGCGTCAGCGTTGATCGCACATTCTGTTCGCATAAATCCGCCTTCAGATACCATGACGCCGGCGGCCTCACCCGCCGAACATAAGAAGCCGCCCGCCGCCTGCAAGGGCCGGGGTAACTGTCATCTGAGGGGCGCGCCCGACTTTATCTGGGGTGGGTCAGATCAGTGAAATTGTCCGCTTGTCGGCCACCTCCATTTACTGAATACCTCACTGAATATCGCCCTTATAAGATTGCCCGCGTACGAGGCTTGAAATGCACGACTTCTTTCGAACGCTCGCTCCCGAGCAATTCGACGCGCAGGTCACCGTTCACGCCGATGGTAGTTATGCCTATTCATACGACGGCGTCCTGATCTTCGTGCCTGCCTTAATACAAGCGTGCCGAGCGGGATTTTTGGACGCGCACTTGGAGGCGCAGCTCAAAGGGGCGGCCTCGCACTTGCTCCAAGAGGGCTTTCGAAGCGCTGACTATCTCGGACGTGGGCGCTACGCGGTAATCTTGGAGCGCTCCCGCGCTAAAGGCGAATCGTCGTTCTTCCCGTCTCATGAGATGAAGGTGTTTAGCATCAGGCCGCAACCGGACGGCACCATCCTGATTGGCGGTTCTCGACCAAGCGCAACTGCCCCGTGCCAACTCGTCGGGACAGACGCCGAAATCGATGGCAGGCTCACAGTGACGCTGGAGAAGGGCATCAAAGTGCTCGGCCATAATGCGCAAATTAAGCTGTCGAATCTGGACCATTTCGGCGGGTACCAATGGCGCATCAGGTCGCCCGACGCCGATCCGTTCATGATCGTCCAACGCATGACATCGGGTCTGGACCCATAAATTGCTTGGCATGCGCGGGACGATGTGATCCCTGGCTTCCGAAAGGAAGCGCGAATGATTCTCGACCAGTTCTGGCTGACGGACGCGCAGTTTTCTAAGATCGCGCAGCATCTTCCCACCGACACGCGCGGCAAGGCACGCGTCGAGGATCGCCGAGTGATTAGCGGGATCATTCATGTGCTCAAGTCAGCCGGGCGCTGGATCGACGCGCCGAGCGAATATGGGCCGAAGAAGACGCTGTACAATCGCTATGCTAGCTGAGCCGCCAGGGGCCTCGGTGTGCCGAGCAATGGCAGCGATAAAGTGCGCAATCATGCTTTTGCAGTGACGCGGATTTCGACGATAGCGTCCGGGCCGAGATTACCGCCGGCAGGCGCATGACGTTCCGCGAACCAATGCCTAATTCCACGCTTGGCCTCGCCGAGAAAATCAAGGCCGCGCTCCTCGGCCAAAAGCCCAAGATCGCAAATCAAATCCGCGATGGCGTGCTCGTCAACAGTGCCACAGTCGCGTTGAAAGACCGCGAGAGCCTCGGCCGCCGCAGCAATGTGTTTAGTTTTGTCGATCATGCGTGCCCGACGATAAATCTTTTGCGCGATGGTTGCTCTAAATCAAAAATCTCGATCGAGAGACGGCGCGAACGGCGCGAAATAAAAGGCGGCCGCACTTGCTGGGGCCGCCTTTTATCCTCCCGAGACTTGGTAGCCGCTTCGGTTGAATCCGTCGTCGTGTCTGGTTGCGCGCTTTTACAGGTGATAAGTATATTAAGCAAGCTTTGCAGGCAGTGGTTGGTGTCGCAAGGCATTTTGCGGTCGTGATGATCGTCGCGCCATCTTCACGGGAGTTGCGGCTCCTAGCGGAAGCTCGATATGTCCACGTGGGAGCGACTGTCAGCTCCTGTGAATAGATGGACGCAACGGATCACGCCAGGAGCCATTTCTTCGCCAATTGCGGGAGCACGCCACTTTTCTGCAATCGCGCTTGAGCGTCATTTATCGCCACACGTAACGCATCGTTGCCCAGGCGAACGGCGACACCAAGCCTCTCGTCAGTGATCCCTTCCTGCACTACCCGGAGGCGGGAGCGGTTCCTGATCATCCAGTGCATGACGGGAGCGAGCTTCATTACCGCGCCGATCTTGCCAGCGACTAAGTCGTCCAACATCACGCCGATGTCGTGATAAGCATAGATGCGCACCTCGGCGATCCGACCTTCATCCTTGAGGCGATGAGCCACGGGCTCAGAGGTATTGCCGCGCTGCACTCCAAGGATCATGCCCTGCAGATCGTCTATGGACCTGACGTGCGGCGTCGCCTCGATATTACAAACCAGACTTTGGCCGGAGCGGATGTAGGGCATGCAGAACGAAACCAACCGCACACGCTCCGGCGTGATCGGCGCGCCTGAAGCAACACAATCCCACGTCCCGCTGGCCAGGCCTCCGAAAATACCGTTGAAATCCGCGCCAGCGTAAGGAGAGAGCCGCCATGTGAGACCAAGCTCGGCAGCGACGGCCTGCATCAACTCAACATCGAAGCCGCTAGGTTCGCGGCCATCCATGAACTCGAACGGCGGATCGGGCAATGCAGAACCGACGCATAAGACGCCGGGCATGACTGTGTTGACGCCCATGAGACACGCTAAGCGGGCTTGAGAGTTATGCCCCTCTCCGCCTATCAAACTGCTTGTAGTGAAGCAAGCAGTCCGAAATCCAAAGCATCGTCCGAGTGGCACGCTGTGGTCTATTTCCTGAGCGCGCTTAGATTGCTTCTTTGTTCGCTTCTTTTGATCGGCCATTTCAAGGCTCCGCGACTACATCAGATCCTCACCGCCCTTTTCATACACTTGCCTCTGCTGCTCCGAGCGCTTCGGCGCATCCCGTGCGTCGATAGCGAGGAGCAGGTACATGCGTTCTTTCACACGGAGGCGGTCATGAAAATAGCCGCCGTTTATCGCGCCGTCACGCAGTCCATAATCGCCGAACTCGAACAAGGCGCAGCGCCTTGGGTGAAGCCGTGGAAGGGCATCGGCCGCATCGGCATTATGCCGGCCAACGCCGTCACTGGGCATCACTATCGGGGCATCAACGTCCCGATCCTTTGGCATGCGGCCGACACGCACGGCTTCGCCTCTCATGCTTGGCTCACCTTCAAGCAGGCGCTCGACAAGGGCGCGCATGTGCGCAAAGGCGAAAAGGGCACGCAGATCGTCTTCACCAAGCAGCTCACGGTGAAGAACGACGATACTGAAGACGAAGAGCGGCAGATTTCCATGCTGCGCGCCTTCACCGTCTTCAACATCGCGCAGGTGGAGGGACTCGACGCGCCCAGCGCCTCACTGGGACAATCGCCGCCGCCAGCGAGCGCGGCCGATGCGTTCGCCGCAGCGACGGGCGCAGACATCCGCCATGGAGGAGATCGGGCATGCTTCGTCCCCTCCCTGGATTTCGTCGCGCTCCCCGGCCCCGAGATGTTCGAGACCAAAGAGCAATACCAAGCGACGAAGCTGCATGAGCTTGTGCATAATGCCGTAATCGGGATTATGCCGCATTGCGCTGAGACGCAGCGGCAACCTGTATGATGCCGACAATCGCGTTCGGCATAATCATGGCTGCTCCACCACCATGGAGCATCATGAT
>JALHNR010000064.1 GCA_022843525.1 Methylocystis sp.
GACAGGCTTCAACCGGCACGGCGAGTGGTTCGATCAGGTCGTCGCGACAGGTCACGACGCCAATGTCGACGAAGACTATGCCGACATCGCAAGACTGGGCTTGCACGCCGCGCGTGAGACCGTGCGTTGGCCGCTCGTCGATTGTCGCGGTCGATACGACTTCTCCTCGCTCGAACCATTCATTGAGGCCGCAAAGCGCCATGACGTGGGCGTCATATGGGATCTCTTTCACTACGGCTTCCCTCAGGACGTCGACCTTTGGTCCGAGGCGTTCCCGCGGCGTTTCGCCGACTACTGCTATGCGGTCGCGCGCTTCGTGGCCGCGCGCATGGATGGTCCCTGCGTCTTCACGCCGATCAATGAGCCTTCGTTCATGTCCTATGCCGGCGGCGAGAAGGCGCTGTTCGCGCCGTACGGGTCGGGACGAGGTTGGGAGCTGAAGGTCGCGCTCGCGCGTGGCGCAATCGCCGGCATTAATGCGATACGCGCCGCCTGTCCCGATGCGCGTTTCGTCAGTGTCGATCCCTTGTGCCGCGTCGTCTGTCCCAAGGACAGGCCGGACCTTGCTCCTCAGGCGCATGATTTCAATAACAGGCTTGTGTTTCAAAGCTGGGACATGTTGTGCGGCAGGCTTCTGCCCGAACTCGGCGGCAGTCCTGAACATTTGGACGTGGTGGGAATCAATTATTATTGGACCAATCAGTGGGAGTTGAACGACACGCCGAACGCCGACGGAAACGTGCCGCCGCTTGACGACGATGATCCGCGCCGAGCGCCGCTCGCAGATCTCATTCTCTCGGTCTGGCAGCGTTACGGCCGCGAGGTCATGATCACGGAAACCAGCCACGTTGGGGACAATCGTGGACCGTGGCTGTGCGAAGTGGTCAGCGCCTGCCACGCGCTCTTGCTGCAGAACGTGCCCCTACGCGGGGCGTGCCTTTACCCGATCCTGGGCATGCCCGAGTGGCATGATCGCGATCTCTGGACGCCTATGGGCCTGTGGGATCCGCTCTGCCACCGCGATCCCGGCGCAGGCCGGCTGTTATGCGAACCGATGGCCGAGGCGCTGCAAGGCGCGGCGCCGCTCGAGGCGCTTCATCAGGCGCAGCAGGAGGCTGGATATCGCCGCGACTTGCAGTTCAATCTTGCGAGGCGCAAGCGCTACGCCGCGCGTTGAGGAATCCTTATCGCCGCAAGACGTCACTCCGCCGCTTCAGCACGTCTCCGCGCCTTTGAGAAAGCGCCGCCTGAAGAGATGAGCGCGTCGTGGGCGCCGCGTTCGACGATTTGTCCTTTGCTCATGACGAAGATGCAATCGCAATCGACAACCGACTCCAGCCGGTGCGTCACGAGAATGATCGTGCGTGATCCCTTTAGTCGGTGCAGCGTTCCTATCAGCCGCCGCTCCTGTTCGGGATCGAGCGCGCTTGTTGGTTCGTCAAGGACAAGGAATGGCGCGTCGGACAGCAGCGCGCGCGCGATGGCGATCCGCTGGCGCTGCCCGCCGGAGAGATTCGCGCCGCCCTCGGCGAGCACCGTCTCATAGCCATGAGGCAGTGGGTGGATGAATTCGGCGGCGCCCGCGTCTTCGGCCGCTCGTTCGATGTCCGCTCGCGTGGCGTTGTGCCGGCCATAAGAGAGATTTTCTGCGATGGTCGCCGGCAGCACGAGGCTGTCTTGCGCGACGAGCGCGAAATGCGCTCTCAGCGAGTCGAGCCGTACGTCCCTGAAATCGACGCCGTCCAAGCGTAGCGCCCCGCTCGTGGGATCGTAGAACCGAAGCATGAGGCTCAGGAGTGTGCTCTTGCCGGCGCCGCTCGCTCCGACGAAGGCCACCATCTGGCGCGGCCGTATCGTCGCCGAAACGTCGGTGAGAATTTGCTTGCCGCTCCCGTAGTCAAAACTCACGCGCTCGAGCGTCAAAGTTCGCGGTTTGCTCGAAATCCAACGCGCCGCCGACGCATCGACAACGGCTTCCGGTTCGTCAAGCACATGAAAAACCCGTCGAGACGCGGCCTCGAAAATGCGCACTTTGGCGAAGAACTCGCTGAGCCATTTCAGCGGGTCCCAAAGCTTGCGCAAGTAGTCGATGAAAATGAGCAGCGTCCCGACGGTCATTCCATCGGCGACGGGCACGAGAAACTGGTCGCGGTAGACGAGCCAGCCTCCATAGCCGAGGATGATCGCTCCGCCGACGGATAGGATGCCGTCGCGCGCGAGAGGATAGAGCTGTTCCTGCCAGTTCAAGCTCAGCAGCGCCTCGACGCTTCTGCCGACCGCGCCGGAGAAGCGTCTGAATTCGAAAGCTTCGCGACGAAACGCCTGCGCCAAAGGTATACGCGCCATCGCCTGCTGAATATGCGCGGTCAGATCAGCGTCGATCTGCTTCGAGTCAAGCGCGCGCTTGTGGATCCTGACGCCAAATCGCCAGTTGCTCCATATCATGAAGGGCGCGACGGTAAACGCCGCCAGCGTTAAACTGACGTTTCGAGAGAGAAGAATAAAGGTCATCACGGTGAGCGTTACGGCCGCAACCGAGGTTCCAATCACGACGTCGACGATGCCCCACGGGCCGAAGGCGTCTGTCGTCAAACGATAGATCGAATCGCCCTGCGGTCGGCTGCGGTGATACGTCAGGCCAAGATTTTGAAGCTTGGTGAAGAGATCGAACCGCACCCGCGTCGTGCCGCGATAATTGAGATAATAGTTGATCATCATGCGGCCCATCCAGGCCGTATATCCGACGAGTTGCAAGCCAAGTCCGATCGCGACCAGACCGGCGATCTGCCCCGGCTTGTCCTTCGGCAATACGGCAAGGAAGTAGCTGTGTATCCAGTTGCCTTTCGGCTCGCTGGAAAGCACGGAGTCGACAAGCACCGCCAGCGGCCACGCCTCCAGGAGGCCCACGCTGACGGAGACCGCTATCATCGCGACAAGCGCGGCGATCCGCACCCGGTCTTGTAGGAAGTATGTCAGCGCCCGGCGATAAACCGCGACGTCTGTCATGTTTTGCGCAGAATGCATGGCGCTATAACGCGCCAGCTCGCCTAAAGGTCTTCCCAGCCCACGGGTTCGAGCTTGGAGATCGCAGGCGCCGGACCGGCGCTGCGCGCCGCAGCCTCGATCAGCCCGCCAAGCAACGCCGCAGCGGTTGGGTCGTCTCCCGGAGGATCTCGGAACAGTTTGAAGGTCGAGATCACGACGCGGCCGGTGCCGTAGTTGCGTCCGACCGCAATCGCGGCTGGGCGATGAATCCATCCGACAACCAGCGCTGCGTGAACGCGCGCCTGAAAATCAAGGAGATTGCAGCCAGAGATGATATGCGTCGGGATCACACGATCAAACGCCTGGTCAAGCAGAGGTCCGCCGGGAATCGCAGCGAACGGACCCTGCCGTCGAAGCCAGGCGAAGGAGGACGCCCAATCGCCTCGCCAGAGCGTGCCGTCCCGCGCCATCACCTTGACGTTCTGCCAGTGTGGAAAAAATGGCGTGAGCGTGCCCGGCGTTTCGGTCAAGAGAACCGCTCGGCCGCCGGCGCGCACATAGGAGGCCAACGCGGCGGAAGCTTGCGTCTCGACGACGACGTCCGCCGCCTCGGCCCCTTCCGCCAATCCATAGCCAAGCGCCTGCAACCGGTCCCGAATGTCGCCGTGCGACGACCATAGCGAAAGCTCCGGCGGTCGAAGCTTCGCATGCACGGCAACGTCGATTTCGTTACTCGCGAGAAGTCGTCCGTCGAGAGAGCGCAAGCGCAGGGTGAGACGGCGCAGGCAGGAGTGCTCGACGATCGGAAGTGTCACCGACGTCATGCCCAGATCAACCACGGCGCCCGGTGCGATGGAGGGGATTTCCAGCGTCATCGGCTCGGCGAGCGATATGTCGAGAGCAGCCGGCTCCAGCGGATTTGGCCCGCCATGCGCGACGCAGAGCGAGAGGCGAACGGCGTCGCCCGACCAGTAGGCGGGGCGATCGAGCGTGGGCAGAATAACCGTATCGGCATTGATCGAGTGGAAGAGATTGTGAAAAGCGCGCGGATTCGACCGCATATCGAGCAAGCCGTTCGCCTCCCAGTGACAATCGGTCAGCTCGGTGATGACGTAGCCGGCGATCTGCGGCTTCCGGCGCATGGCTTCGATCTGGTATTTCAGCGCCCGAAACTGTTGCCACTGGGTCGCTTCGACGAAGCTTTCGAACGTCCCGAACACGCGATCGAGACTCCAGTCTTGAAATCGGTTGCGAACGCCATGCGCATACATGACGCCTTCGCTCCAATCGTGGCCTGTCTCGAACCACCAGGCTTCGGCGCCGGCCGCGTCTCTCAATTTCTCAGGGTCGGGCAGCCCCCAATTGCCAAATTCCGAGCATAGCAGCGGCTCCTGTCCCGTAATGACCGCGTCGCCCTCGGGGCTGAACAGCCATTCGGCCCTGCCGGCGAGCTCCTCGACGAACTGATCCCAGTCCTCCCGACTATCGGGAATGGCGGCGTAAAAATGGAAATCCGCGAGATCGGTCTGGACGTGAAAGCTTGGCGCCAAAGGCGAATTGTCGACGACAAGCCGGGACGGATCGTAGGACTTGAGCCACAGGTACAGCTTCTTCAGCCATGCGCGATGATAGGCGTCATGGACAAGGTCGACGCCCCAGTTCTCGTTGATCAGCGTCCAGCAAAAGATCGAAGGATGGTTTCCGTCGCGATCGATAAGGCCCTTCAGCGTGAGCTCCTTGCGCTCTCGCGAGAGTTCGGTCGAATCTCCCGCGTTCGGCAGTTCCGCCCAAATCAGCAGGCCAATACGATCGGCAACCTCATAATAGCGCGGGTCCGGCACTTTGATGTGACAGCGCAGAGCGTTCAGCCCGAGTTGCTTCGCCTTGTAAAATCTGTCCTCGAGAAATTCGACGGAGGGCAGAGTGCAGATGGTGTCGGGATAATAATCCTGGTCGAGAGCGGCGCGCAGATAGAAGGGCTTGCCGTTGAGATATAGTTTTCCGTCGCGGGTCTCGATGCTGCGAAAGCCGAATGTCGTCTCGGCCTGGTCGACGACGACGTCTTTGCGCATCATCGAGACCTGCAGCCGATAGAGATAGGGGCTGTCAGGCGACCAGCAGCGCGGCGCAGGCACAAACGAATACAGCAGGGCGTTCTCAACGCCGGCCGCGAGTTTAGCGCACGACTGGGCGACGGCGTTTTCCTCTGCGTCCACGACCGTTATCATCACGTCGGCGGCATCAGTCAGCGGGCTCTCGAAGCGAACCTGCGCCGAAATTTCTCCGCTCGCCGGCGATGAACGCACGCGCACCGTCGCCACGTGGTCCGCGATCCGCCGTTCGAGATACACGGACTGCCATATCCCTGAGAGTGGGCCGTACCAGCTCTGCTTGCCGAACGGCATTTCGGCGAATGGCGTCGTGGGGAATTCGAACGGATCGTCGGTGGGGCTTTCCACCTTTACCTTTATCTCGGCCTTTCCGTTGACGATGCGATCTGTGATGTCGAAATGAAACGGCAGGAAGCCGCCCACATGGCTGCCCACGAATGCGCCGTTAACGAACACATGGGTGATGTGAAAAACGGCGCCAAAGTGCAGAAAAACCCGCTGCTCCAGCCATTCTTCAGGTATCTCGACATCTCGGCGATAGACCGCGACGCCGCCGCGCATGCGCAGATCGGCGAACTGGGCTTGCCATGGGCTCGGGACAACAATCGTCCTGCTCTCGGCCGGCTTGGCGCCGTAGCCGAGATATTTAAAGTCCCACAACCCGTCTAGGGATATGCGCGCTGCGCTCACCAAACCTCACCTCGACCAAAAGCGCCGGCGCCGGAGCATCGATGCGTTGGTCGATATAACAATGAGCGATCCACAGACGATTTTCTACATAGCGACCGTCAAAACGCCAGTATTTTTATTCACGACTCAAGCTTAGCCGGATCGCGCCGCCCCGCAGAATTTAGCTCATCATCGCGTCGCGACTTAACTATTCAGCGGCGACCGAGGCGGTAGCGAAGGCGGCGCTGTTTCGGGCAGGGATCTCCTTATTGATCCGTCGGAACGTCGCGAGCGCCTGTCCGACCACCTGGTCCATATTGTAGTAGCGGTAGGTCGCGAGCCGGCCGACAAACCAAACATTCTGCTGCGCGATCGCGAGCTTTTCGTAGCGCTTGTAGATTTCCGCATTTTCAGCGCGAGGCACAGGATAATAGGGATCGCCTTCGTCGCTGGGAAATTCATAGGTCAAGCTTGTCTTAGGATGTTCCTGACCCGTGAGATGCTTGTATTCCGTCACCCGCGTATAGGCTTCCGTCTGCGGATAGTTGACGACGGCCACAGGTTGATGCTGCTGCTTGTCGAGCGTGACATGTTCGAAGCGCAGCGATCGATAGGGCAGCTTGCCGAAGCGGAAGTTGAAATATTCATCGATCGGCCCGGTGAAGATCAGTCGTTTATAGAAGACTTCGTTGCGCACTTCCTCAAAGTCGGTCTGCAGCATGACATTGATGTTGGGGTGGTCCACCATCCGTTCGAACATGCGCGTATAGCCGTGAAGCGGCATAAACTGGTATTCATCGCCAAAATAGCGGTCGTCGTGATTGAGGCGCGTGGGCACCCGCGCCGTTACGGACTTGTCCAGCTGCGACGGCTCGACGCCCCACTGCTTTTTGGTGTAGCCGCGAAAGAATTTCTCGTAAAGTTCTCGCCCCACCGTGCTGACGACGACGTCCTCAGACGTTTTGATCTCCTCACAATGTTCGGCGCGGCTTGCGAACCACTGTGCAAGCTGGTCGGAATTTAATGAGAGACCGTACAGACGATTCACCGTATCCAAGTTGATCGGGATCGGAACGAGCATGTCGTCGACCTTCGCCAGCACGCGGTGCTCGTACGGGCGCCAACGCGTAAACTGCGAAAGATGGTCAAAGACGGCTTCGGAGTTCGTGTGAAAGATATGCGGGCCGTACTGATGCATAAGCACGCCGGCGTCGTCATAGCGATCATAGGCGTTTCCGCCAATGTGCGGTCGACGATCGATAAGAAGGACACGCTCGTCACGCTGCGACGCGAGCCGTTCGGCCAACACGCTTCCCGCGAAGCCTGCGCCGACGATAAGCCAGTCAAACAAGTTGCCCCTCCCGCTCTGATTTGGACTCGGCGCCGACGCTTGCGATGTGCAGCATCATCCTCGCCCAGGTCTTGTCCCACGACATTTCCGCAAGATGCGCATCGACGGCGCCGAGCCAATGCGCCTTTGGCCGCGCAAGCAACAACTCAATCTTGGCGACGAACTCTTCAGCGTTCGACGCGATTTCCACGTGCCCAGCCGCGCCGTAGGGATTAACGACATCGGTGATCGGCGTTGAAACGACCGGCACGCCTGCTGCCAGAAACTCGGGCGTTTTCGTCGGACTGATAAAGCGTGTTGCTTCATTCAACGCGAATGGCATGATTCCGACGTCCCATCCGGATAGATAGTTCGGAAGCTCCTGGTATTGTTTGCAGCCCAGCCAATGGATGTTTTCGGCGCGTGGCAGAGATTCCGGGCTGATCTTCGCGGTAGGGCCGATCATCACCAATTGCCACTGCGGCCGCAGCGCTGAGATCCCGGCGACGATATCCATATTCATGCGTTCGTCGATCACGCCAAAGAACCCGATGCGGGGATGCGGAATCTTCCTTTGATCGTCCGGGTCGATGCTGCGTGCTCGCGCGCTCTTGAAGTGAGGGGTGTCGACGCTGCTCGGGAAAACGTGAATATTGGCGTGTCGCTGACGTTTGGATTCGTACAAGCTCTGTCCGCCGACAAACATGAGATCGCTTTTGGCCATCAACTCTCGTTCGAGATCGAGAATGCCTTGCGGCGCTCCAGCAAAAGCGGAAAGCTCATCCATATTGTCATAGACGCGCAGGTTGGGCGTCAGATGACGCGTAAACTGCAGCGCCATGGGCGTATAGTACCAGCCTACCCATCGCGAAGGCCGCACCTCGGCCAGCAATTCATTCACGACGCGCTGTTGCGCGTTAGTGATCTCGTCTGTTGACAGTCCTTCTGGAAGAACTGGCGTTACGACAACGACGCCGCAGGCTTCATCCCTTTGGATGTTTACGCCGGCGCCTTCTTTAGAAAAGATCGGCTCTTCAACGTAAAACACGCCGAGATTTCTGGCTGCTCGACTCAATAGATGCTGTGGTCGTTGATAAACGAAGTTCCAACGAAGATGCGAGAAACAAAAAAGATGACTCGGAACTGACATCATGCCCCACCTCAAGCCTTGCCGTTTTCTTTGCTTTTCGGTCTCCCCGAACAAACTCGGGGTCAGCAACTTTGTTCCGACATTATGAACAGTTGGACAGGTTTGAGGTGGAGCCGCGAGTGGCCGGCGCGGTCGATCTCCGACACGGTCATTAAATCTGTCGGAACAGCGTCTGTAACGGCGCGTTTAAGGCAGGCCTTACAAACGGCGGCGGGCGCGGGCCTACTGGCGGTCACTTATGTGGGAATGGGCGTTAGGCTGGATCGCTCCGGCCGCAACAATGATCGCTGCGATGATGACGGCCGCCAACGTGGGCGCGCGCGTCACGGGCTGGGGTTTCGTCGTGTTTACAGTCGGCTCCGTCGCCTGGAGCTTGACCGCGACGTACTCCCATCAGCGCAATCTGCTGCTCACCAATCTTTTTCTTACGGTGGTCAACTTGATTGGAGTGTGGCGGTGGTTGGGCAGGCAGGCAAGGCATGAGGATGGAAGCATCAAGGCCGTGCGCAAGAGTAGCCATGCAGGCGCTGTGCCATCGCTCTTTTCTGCTTCGGCGGCGGTTGGCGCTAATGTCATAGACGCGAGCGGCGAAAAGCTCGGCGTCATCGTTGATCTGATGCTCAGACGCGATCAGCGTGGTCTCGCCTATGTGGTCATCGCCCAATATGGAATGGGCGGCGTCGAAGAGACGCTACGCGCCGTCGATCCGGCGAACATAGAGTTCACAGCCGATTTTGCTCACAGTAAAATATCTAGGAAGGAACTCGACGCGCTACCGGCGCTTCAAGCCGACGATTGGCCCAGCGCCTTACCTTCTGAGCGCGCGCGACATCCCGGCGCATTGGACCGAAACTGAATATGGCCGACGCGCTGCGCCGGCCATTCTATATCGCCCGACCTTAGTCGCGCGGATAGCTGCTGCCCGAGTTCCACATCGCGCCCAGCATAAATCCCGCAGCCATAGCCATAAGCACAGTCGTCGTTGGCTGACTGCGCGCCGACTTCTCAATGGCCTGCCGGAAATTGCCGATGACATCGCCGGCGCGTCCGGCGACTTCGCTGCCCTTCTCCTGCACCGTGGTCATCGCCGATCCGGCTTGCTCCATAGTCTGATTGATGCGTTGCCCGACTCTGTCGGCCGCCGCCATTGCTTTGTCGCCCATGACCGCAGCAGTCTCGCTGATCGGGCGATCCGATTGTCGGATGCGCTCCAGTTCTGGCGTCGCCATTCTTGCCTCCATCCTCGAAATAGTTCGAGCCTCGCCTTAACCCCCCGGCGTCATCGTTGTTCCAATCGGAAAAGGGCCTTGGGCGTCGCTGTTCTTAAGCCGCTCAGCAGAACGTCTACGGCGGCTTGATTTGAATGAACTACGCTTTATTTCCCGAAAGTGCTTGCGCTTAACTGGCGCGTCCAACGCAGTTCGCGTCGCATGTGAGCGAGCCGGAGAGGAAGATCTCGGGATGGCGAACACGGCGATGTGGCGGGCGGATGACGTCGGAGGTTCGGCGGTCGAAGACACAGACCTCCTCACAAAGGCGCGTCGGAATTGCGAGACGAGCGAACTCTACGCCGAAGCGATCCGACGCGGGGAAGGGGTTGCATCCGCGACAGGCGGCCTCGTCGTGGAAACCGGCGCCCATACGGGGCGATCGCCGAACGACAAGTTTATCGTCTGCGACGCGCTGACCGAACCGACGATCTGGTGGGACAACAATCTCTCGATGACGCCAGAGCACTTTGGCCGACTGCATCAGGACATGCTGACGCACGCGCGTCGCATGACGCTCTACGCTCAGGATCTCTATGCCTGCGCCGCGCCAGCGCATCGGCTAAATATCCGCGTTTTGACAGAATACGCTTGGCATTCGCTCTTTGCGCGGCACCTTTTTACTCCGGTTGAGCGCGCGAGGAGTTTTGAGCCACAGTTGACGGTTCTCGATCTGCCCTCCTTCCGAGCAGATCCATTGCGGCACGGGTGTCGATCCTCGACAGTGATCGCGATCGATTTCTCACGGGGCGTCGTGCTGATCGGCGGCACACAATATGCGGGAGAGATCAAGAAATCGATCTTCACCTATCTCAACTTCATTTTGCCCGCCAAAGGCGTGTTGCCGATGCATTGCGCCGTCAATGACGGCGAGGGCGGATCGGCGGTGTTTTTCGGTTTGTCTGGCACAGGCAAAACGACGCTTTCCGCCGATCCAACGCGCAGCCTAATTGGCGACGACGAGCATGGCTGGGACGGGAACGGACTCTTCAACTTTGAAGGCGGCTGCTACGCTAAGGCGATCCGGCTTGCGCAGCAGTCTGAGCCGGACATCTACGCCGCGTCTCATCGTCGAGGCGCGATCCTTGAGAACGTGTCGTACGATCCCCGCGCGGGGCGGTTCGACTTCGACGACGATTCGAAGACCGAAAACACACGGGTCGCCTATCCTCTGGATTTCATCTCTAATGCTTCGAGGACCCGTCGCGCGAGCCACCCTCGAAATATCGTGATGCTGACCTGCGACGCTTTTGGCGTGCTGCCGCCGATCGCGCGTCTCACGCCCGCGCAGGCGATGTATCATTTTCTTTCCGGCTACACCGCCAAAGTCGCGGGGACCGAACGCGGCGTCAAAGAGCCCCAGGCGACGTTTTCCGCCTGCTTTGGCGCGCCCTTCATGCCACGAAGGCCGACGGAATACGCCGATCTGCTGCGCGAGTTCATCTGTTCCAGCGAAGCGAACTGCTGGTTGGTGAACACCGGTTGGTCGGGCGGACCCTACGGGATCGGACGTCGCATGCCGATCGCGGCGACGCGCGCTTTGCTTCAGGGCGCTCTCGACGGTTCCCTCGCCCAATCCGACTGCCGGACGGATCCATCCTTTGGGCTGAGCGTGCCGACGTCCGCGCTCGGCGTCGACTCAAAAATGCTGGATCCTGTCCAGACGTGGTCCTCGCGCGAGGATTTTAACCAGATGGCGAAAAGGCTGATCGGCATGTTCGAGGCGAACTTCAGCCGGTTCGCCCCCGTCGTCGATCAGCAGGTGCTCGACGCCCAACCCGGCGCCGTCCGATAGCCAGCACAGCGCCTTGCGCCAAACAGAGTTGCGCAAGCACGCGCCAACTTGAAACTTCGCTGATTCGAGAAATATAGGCTGTATCTTGGTGCGCCGTCGGAGGATGCGCATGCGCCACTGGACGCCTACTTTCGATTTCGATCTCGGCGACGTCGCCGACCGCGTGCGTAGTGCAACCGAAGCCTTCGCGACGGCGGAAATTGCGCCGCGGGCGCAGCAGATCGATGCGCAAAACGCTTTTCCCCCGGATCTTTGGCCCAAGCTTGGCGCGCTCGGCGCGCTCGGTCTGACCGTGCAGGAGCAATATGGCGGGGCCGGCATGGGCTATCTGGAACATGTGCTCGCGATGGAGGAAATCAGCCGCGCCTCAGCGTCGGTCGGACTGTCCTATGGCGCGCACTCCAATCTCTGCGTGAACCAGATCCATCGTAACGGCTCGGACGAACAAAAGCGGCGATACCTGCCGAACCTCGTCTCGGGACAGAACGTCGGGGCGCTCGCGATGTCGGAGCCTGGCGCCGGCTCCGACGTCACCGACATGAGGCTTAGCGCGGTGAAGCGCGGGGATCGTTATGTCCTGAACGGCAGCAAGATGTGGGTGACGAACGGTCCCGACGCCGATGTCGTGATCGTCTACGCCAAAACCGATCCGGGCGCCGGTTCGCACGGCATAACGGCCTTCATTGTCGAGCGCGTCTTTCCCGGATTTTCGTCAAGCGCGAAGCTCGACAAGCTCGGCATGCGCGGCTCCAATACATGCGAACTCGTATTCCAGGACTGCGAGGTTCCCGAAGAAAATGTGCTCGGCCTCCCTGAGCGCGGAGTCAATGTGCTGATGAGCGGCCTGGATTACGAGCGCGCCGTGCTCGCCGGCGGTCCGCTTGGAATCATGCAGGCCTGCATGGATGTCGTGCTTCCCTATGTGCACGAACGCAAGCAATTTGGGCAGCCGATCGGCGAGTTCGAGCTCATGCAGGGCAAGCTCGCAGATATGTATACGGCGGTCATGGCCACGCGCGCCTATGTCTATGCGGTCGCCAAGGCGAGCGATCGCGGCCGTGTAACGCGAAAGGATGCGGCGAGCGCGATCCTTTTCGCCGCTGAACGCGCGACGTGGATGGCGCTCGAAGCGATTCAGTGCCTCGGCGGCAACGGCTACATGAACGACTACCCGACGGGCAGGTTGTTGCGCGACGCCAAGCTCTACGAGATCGGCGCGGGAACAAGCGAAATTCGCCGCATGTTGATCGGGCGCGAACTCTTTCAGGAGACAGCCTGATTTTGGATTTAGGATATGCCCCGCCTCGATAGCCTTGTTCATCCGAAAGACGCCGATTTCGCCAAGAATCACGAAGTGATGACCGATCGCGTCGCCGAGTTGAGGCGGATTGCGGCGGATATTCGAGCAGGTGGCGGCGAGCAGGCGTGTAAGCGGCATCTCGCCCGTGGCAAAATGCTCGCGCGTCAGCGCATTGACGCGCTTGTCGATCCTTTTTCGCCCTTTCTCGAAATTGCGCCCTTTGCGGCCCATGGCATGTATGACGGGCGCGTCGCCGCGGCGGGAGTCGTCGCCGGCGTCGGGCGGGTGCGCGGCCGCGAATGCATGATCGTGGCCAATGATGCGACGGTCAAAGGCGGCGTCTACTTCCCCTTAACCGTCAAGAAGCATCTCCGCGCGCAAGAGATCGCCGCGCAGAACAACTTGCCCTGTCTCTATCTCGTCGATTCAGGCGGCGCCAATCTGACGAGCCAAGAGGATGTCTTTCCCGACCGGGATCATTTCGGCCGGATTTTTTACAATCAGGCCACGATGTCTTCGCGCGGCATCGCGCAGATCGCCGTCGTCATGGGTTCGTGCACCGCCGGCGGCGCCTATGTTCCGGCGATGAGCGATGAAACGATCATCGTGCGCAACGAAGGAGCGATATTCCTGGCGGGTCCGCCCCTCGTCAAAGCCGCGACGGGCGAAGTTGTGACCGCCGAGGAGCTCGGCGGCGCCGACGTTCACTGCCGCCGGTCTGGCGTTGCGGATCATTGCGCTGAGAATGACGCGCATGCCCTGCAGATTGCGCGCAACATAGTCGGCAATCTCGGGCCTTCGGGCGCCGTCACAGTTCCGGTGAGGAAGCCTGCGGAGCCTTGCTATGATCCCGCCGAGATCTACGGTCTGCTGCCGCATGACCCGCGAAAGCAGTTCGACATACGGGAGGTGATTGCGCGCCTCGTCGACGCGAGCGAATTCGAAGAATTCCGCAAGCTGTATGGGCCGACGCTGGTGACAGGTTTCGCTCACATCTACGGATATCCTGTCGGGATCGTGGCCAACAACGGCGTCTTGTTTCCCGAGAGCGCGCAAAAGGGCGCGCATTTCATCGAGCTTTGCGCGCGGCGAAAAATACCCTTGCTGT